>DASRIK010000327.1:0-6450 GCA_035650035.1 Burkholderiales bacterium
ACCGCCGACAAAGGTTCGAAATCGAAACGCGGCATCGCCAACATGGACGAGCCGCTCGATCTCATAGGAATGGCCTTGCTTCTGGGCGCGACTTACGTCGGCCGCAGCTTCTCGGGCGACAAGCAGCAGCTCGTACCGCTCATCAAAGGCGCGATCGAGCACAAGGGCGCGGCATTCATCGATGTGATCTCTCCGTGCGTCGCATTCAACAACCATGCCGGGTCCACGAAGAGCTACGAATACGTGCGCCAGCACAACGAAGCCGTGAACCGCTTGGACTTTATCGAATCACGTTCCGAGATCACGGCGGAATACGCGCCTGGAGAAGTCGTCGAGGTCCCGCAGCACGACGGCTCGGTGGTCCGGCTTCGGAAGCTCGCCGCGGATTACGATCCCACCGACCGCATCAAGGTCATGAACTACCTGCAGCAGCGCGCCGCAATAGGCGAGGTCGTGACGGGCCTGCTCTATATCGACCCTGCAGCCGAAGAGCTCCACAAGCACCTGAACACGGTGGATACGCCGCTCAACAGGCTCGGCACACGCGAGCTCTGCCCGGGCGCGGTGGCGCTCGAGCGAATAAACGCCTCACTGCGCTAGGCGTTTATTCGCTTCGCGAGCCGGTGCCCGACCGGAAGGAAACCGATGGTTTCCCTCCGACCTCCTTTCCTTCGGCTCGCCGCGCTCGCTCCGCTCCCAGTAGCGCCGTGGCTATCTGACCCTCTACCGCCGCACGCCGGGTGCTTCGATGGGCAATCCGGTGGCGCGCCAGGCGAGGAATAGCTCGAGCTCGATGAGCTCGCGCGAGCCGTACTCCGGCATCTCGGCGCGCAACCCCGAATAGCACGCACGCAGCCTCCGCTGCAGCGAGCCGAAGGTCTGCCATTCCAGGCGGTAACCAGGCCACCCCGTGCCGTGCCCCTGGCTTACGGTCTCGTTGAACAGCGTACGGCCCCAGCTCTGGTCGTGGCAGTGCGCGCACGACAGATTCATCTGTCCGAGTCTGCGGTAATAGCGCTCGCGCGCACGCGCGAAGTGAGTGGCTGCCTCGCCGTCGACCTTCACGCTCATGGGCAAGCCACGCGACTGGAAGGTAACGTAAGACGCAAGCGCGAGTAATGGCTCCGACTCGAGTGGAAGCGCTTCGGCATGCTGATGGCGTTCACGGCAGATATTCACGCGTCCCGCGATATTCACGAGTTGGCCGCCTGCCGCATCCACCTGCGGATAGCGCGTCGCGACGCCTTTCATGCTCGTGGATGCGTCACCATGGCAGGATGCGCATGCTTTTACCTCGCGCCCGGCGGGTTCGAACCACAACCGTTCACCGCGCATCACCCACAGCATGCCCGGGTTCCCGAACTCGTCCGCCTGCATCGCGCGAACTTCCGCGCCCGCGAATTCGCTGCCCTGCTTGAGCGCGCTGCGCGGAATGGGCAGCTCGGCACCCACGGTCGCCAGCGCAGTGAAGCCGCTGAACGCGAACGCGGCGAGGCGCAGTGTCTTACGCGTGCCGGGCATGCGACGCCGTCATCCGTCCGGCGCTGAAGAGCAGAAAAGCCGCGACGGCGAAGCCTGCTCCGGCATAGAACGTCGCCGGCGCGCCGAAGCTGTCCCAGACGGAACCGGCGATGATGCTCGCAAGCAGCATCGCGCCGCCGCTCACGAGATAGAACATTCCGAAGGCGGTACCACGGAGCTCGCCCGGCGCGTTCGCCGCCACGAGCGCAGCGAGCACGCCCTGCGTCATCCCCATGTGCAGTCCCCACAGGACGATCCCGAACGCAGTGGCGGGAAGTCCCGAAGATTGGGCCAGGATGACGTCGGCTGCAACGAGCACGGCCAGTCCCGCCGCGAGCAGGCGCGTGGGGCTCGTGCGGTCCGCCAGCCTGCCCATCGGGTAAGCCGTCAGCGCGAAGACGGCATTCATTAGAACGAGCACGAGCGGCGCGTACGTATCGGGCAAGCCCTGCTGCTGAGCTCGCAGAAGCAGGAACGCTTCGCTGAAGCGCGCCAGTGTGAAAACGCCGCCCGCAACGACGATCCACCAGTACGTGGGTGAAAGCGTCTTCAGCACGGCGGCGCTCAGGGGCGGCCGCGCATCGACGCCATGCGCACGCTCCGCCTCCCGTATGCCGGCCATGAGCAGCGCCACGGAGAGCACGCCCGGGATGACGGCGAATGCGAAAACGGCTCGAAAATCGCCGGCAAAGAGCAGCATCAGTGCAATCGCGAGCAGCGGCCCGAGAAACGCGCCCACAGTATCGAGCGACTGTCGCAGCCCATAAGCTGCACCCCGCACCTCGGCAGGCGTTACATCCGCGATGAGCGCATCGCGCGGCGCGCCGCGTATGCCTTTACCGATGCGGTCCATGAACCGCGCGGCAAGCACCCATTCCACGCTCGTCGCCAGCGCAAAAAGCGGCTTCGAAAGTGCGCCAAGACCATAACCCGCCACGGCGAGGGGCTTACGCTTGCCGAAGTAGTCGCTCAGCGTCCCGGAAAAAACCCGCACGATGAGGGCGGTCGCTTCGGCAATGCCTTCGACGATACCGACGGCCAGCGCGGACGCGCCAAGGCCCGTCACCATGAACACCGGAAGGAGGCTGTGGATCATCTCGGATGAGACGTCCATGAAAAGGCTCACGAAGCCCAGCACCCATACGGCCCGCGGCACCCGCACGGCGGTGCGGACCGCCGCGGTCATGAGCGCAGCGCGGCCGCCGGGGACCTCACACGACGACCGTCAGTGCAACGCGCTCGCTGCCGCGCTCGCCCGCGTCATCCACCCATTCGAATGCGAGCTCGCCGCTGTCGGCTGCAAGCACATAGAACTGCAGATAGGGATTCGCGGAGATGCCCGAGCCCATTTCCGCCCGGAACACTTCTTCACCGTTGTAGCGGCACACGAGCGTGTTGATCACGTTCTTCGGTATGGGCCGGCCCATGTGGTCGTAACGAAAACCGGTTTCCATGGGATGCTGAATCGCGACGCGCACAGTGACGAGCTCGCCGCGTTTCGCCTCCTTCGGTATCTGTATACGTGCCAGTGCCATCGCAGCGCCTGAAGAGTCCTAGGTCGCGTCGAGACACGCGGTCTCGGTCACTTCCACTTCCGCCGACCCCGACCAGTACGAGCCGTCGGAAAGACCCGCGATGGCGTAGACCCGCTGCGAGCCGTTCAGCCGCACGCGCGTCACTATTTCGGCACGGCCCGAATGTGGATTCAGGTGAAAGGCCGCGACGAGCGGCCGGGGATTGCGCTCCGAGACGATGTGTATCGTCTTTACGAACTCGCGCGCGTTCATCGGGCTTTGCACGGTTACTTTGAGCGGGACGGCGTGACCGTTGTCGGCAAGCCGCGGAATCTCGACCGTCACGCGGCCTTCGCGCACGCGCGCACCGTTCGTGAGCTTCTGGATGAGCGGCTCGACCGGCTGAATCGCGAGCTGCGCCCGCGAGAGGCGCGAATGAGCCATCACCGCGCCTGCGGCGGCACCGGCCATGAATCGGCGTCTCGAGCGGTTGGCCATCCTCATTTCAGCGTAAGGAGATAAGCGATCACGTCTTCGACCTGTTGCGCATCCAGTATAGGTCTTCCGCGGTATTGCTGCGCCACCTGGTCGAGACCGCCGACACGATGGTAAGCCGGCATCACCACGTCGCTCTTCACTCGCGTGGGGTCGACGATGCGCAGCCGCAGCTCGCCCGCCGTGAGCTTCGAGCCCACACCGGATAGCGGTGGCCCAATGTTACCCATGAAACGCTCGCCGGTCCCGGGAATCGCGTGACAGAACAGACAGTTCGCGTCCCGCCCAACGACGATCTCACGGCCTCGCGTCGGGTCCCCCGGCGCCGCCGTGAGGGGTTCGTCCATCGCAGCTTGCGGCAGCCCGGGCGGACCGGACGTATATGCGCATCCCCCGAGCAGCCCGCAGTGCGCCGCAACCACCACCAGAGCTTTGAGGCGGGTTCCCACGGGTTTGTTCCGCTTCAGAGCCAGTATTCCCAAGCCCTCGCCGCCCACTCCTTTACGCGAACGGAAAGCGGGCGTCTGCGCCACGCCTCAGGCTCGATCCGCACCGATTCGGCGATATCGCGCTCGAACAGGGCTTCCATTTCATTGCCGAAGCCGACGCCGAGAATCACCGCGGTCGCTTCCTCGTTGTGGAGAAAGCTGCGCCAGTCCATATTGCTCGAGCCAACGGTCGACCACACGCCGTCCACCACGGCCGTCTTGGCATGCAGCAGTGTTTTCTGGCGCTCGTAGATCTTTACGCCGGCGTCGAGCAGCTCTGCGTAATGCGAGCGGCCCGCGTGAAACACAGCCCAGAAATCCGTGTACGACGGAAGCACCAGCGTTACGTCGACACCTCGCGCGGCGGCGCCCGTCAGCGCCGCCACCGTCTGAGCGTCAGGCACGAAATACGCCATCGTGATGTGCACGGTTTTTTCGGCGTGTGCGATCGCGGAGAGCAGCGACACATAGATCGCAGGCACGGGGTGGTCCGGACCACTGGCGAGCACGCGTGCCGGGTGTTCTCCGGCGATCCGGGATGTCGGGAACCAGTTACGCTGAGCTAATGGCTCGCCGCGTTGCTTCGCCCAGGTGTCAAGAAACAGCCGCTGCATCTGCGGCACCACAGAGCCTTCGACGCGCACGTGCGTGTCGCGCCAGCCGACGTCGCTCGAGCCGCCGGACGCCCCCGAGAGTCCGCGGGCGCTCGAGCCGCTACGCCCCGTGACCGAGGATCCACTGGGCGCCGATCCGTGCGAATACACGCGGCTGATGTTGATGCCGCCGGTGTAACCGATGCGGCCGTCCACGACGAGCATTTTGCGATGGTTGCGGTTGTTGACGCGCCAGCCCGCACGCGCCTTCAGCGGATTCACCGGGTTGTACTCGAGCACCTTCACACCGCCCGTGCGAAGCCGCTCGAAAAAGCTCGGCGGCGTATCGATGCAACCGACCGAGTCGTACATGAGATTCACCGAAACGCCTTCGGCAGCCTTGCGCAGAAGCGCGTCGCTGAACTGGCGGCCAACCTCGTCGTCCTCGATGCTGTAGAACTCGGCGTTGACGTGATCGCGGGCGGCGGCGATCGCCTTGAACATGGAGGCGTAAAAAGCCGGGCCGTCGGCAAGAAGCGTCGCCGCGTTACCCAGCGTGAGGGGCGCGTCCGACACTTCCCCTTCGATCGCGATATGTCGCGAAAGAAGATCGGTCTTACCCTGGCCGGCAAGACGCGCGAGAACGACCTCTGCGCGCTCGCGGGTGAGCGGCCCGCGCGGGCCAACGACTATCGGCGTGCGGCTTTCGTCCGCGGCACGAAACCACGGGTGCACTTCCGGCAGCGTTGCGCAACCGACAGCCAACGCGGCCAATACCGTCGCGACGATAAAGCGCATGCTAACGAACCCTGGCCGCGCCGGAACGCGTGAGGCTACCGGTCTCGATCAGCTCAGCTACGGGATCCGCCACAGATACACCGTCGTCCCGCCGACCGACGTCTTCTGTTCCGGGGCCCAGTCACCCATATCGAAAGCGTGTGAGACGACGCGCGTTCCGGGCTTGAGCTCCTTCATGAGCTTCGGCTTCAGTTTCTCGTTCAGACGGTTGAGCAGGTAGAGCGTGACCACCGTCGCTTCGCTGATGTCCGACTCGAAAAGATCGTTTTCGACGAAGCGCACGCGGCCGGTCACTTTCTCGGCTTTCGCATTCGCGTTCGCTTCCTTGATCCGCTGCGGATCGATGTCGATGCCGACGGCGCGCGCGCCTTTTTTCGCGGCGGCGATGACGATGCGTCCATCGCCGCAACCGAGATCGTAGACAACGTCCTTCGGCGTCACCTTCGCCAGTTCGAGCATTTTTTCGATGACTTCGTTCGGCGTGGGCACGAACACCACATCGGGCGAGCGCCGTGGTGCAGGCTGCGCCTGTGCGAGCAGAATACGTCCGAGCTCATGGGCCTGCGCGAAGCCAGCGGTACCGAATGCGGTCAGCGCGCCGATGAACTGTCTGCGATGCATATCGACTCCTCGATTGAGCTGATGCCAGCGAGTGCGGAGCTTATCATGCTCCTCTCGCAGGCGCGTCTCACGGGACGCGCACCGCGTTCATCCTCGCAAGGAGCGTCTGGGCGCGACGCTGCAAATATGCCGTCGTCTGCCCGGCGTTGTAGCGGCGGGGATTCGGCACCATGGCTGCAAGGCGCGCCGCCTGATCGGGCGACAGCTCCGCGGCCGAAGCGTTGAAGTGATACCGCGCGGCGGCTTCGGCGCCGAACACGCCTTCTCCCCACTCGATCACATTGAGGTAGAGTTCGAGAATCCGGCGCTTCTCCATGATCACTTCGATCATGACCGTGATCGCGGCCTCCTGCGCCTTGCGCCAGGCGGTGCGCTCGCCGGAGAGAAACAGGTTCTTTGCGAGCTGCTGGGTGATCGTCG
>DASRIK010000328.1:0-3897 GCA_035650035.1 Burkholderiales bacterium
AGGAAAGTAAAACTCGGCAGGATCAGAAAGAACAGCACGCGGGCGACGGCGATGGAACGCGCTTCGACGTTGACCCCTGCGTAGAACCAATCCTGCCCCATCACGAAGTCGAGCAGCCACAGGAACGCGAGACTCGCCGCGAAGATCCACGCGATGCGCTTCACGACGTGGCGCAGCCGGAAGTGCCCCAGCTCGTGCGCGAGCACCGCTTCCACTTCGGGAGGCGTCAACCGGGTGAGAAGCGTGTCGAAAAACACGATGCGCTTCGAATTGCCGAAACCCGTGAAATAGGCGTTGCCGTGACTGCTGCGGCGGGAACCGTCCATCACGAGCAGCCCTTTGACTTTGAAGCCGCAGCGTTGAAGAAGCTTTTCCACGCGCTCGCGAAGCTCCGGATCGCTCATCGGAGAGAAACGGTTGAAGAGGGGCGCGATCCACGTGGGATAGATCGCCAGCACGAAGAGGTTGAAAACCACCCATACGAGCCACGCATAGAGCCACCAGTACTCACCTGCTGCTTCCATGAGCCACAACACGCACGCGGCAAGCGGCAGCCCGAAAGCCGCAGCGAGTGCCGCGTTCTTCACGAGATCGATCCAGTAGAGCGCCGGCGTCATCTTGTTGAAGCCGAACCGTTCCTCTACGCGGAACGTCCGGTACAGCCCGAGCGGGAGCTCGACGAGCGTCGTGACGATCGCGACGAGCGCGATCAGCACGAGGCCGCGTGCGATCTCGCCCTCGAACCATTGCGCTGCGGTTTCGTACATCATCTGTACGCCGCCGCCGAAAGTCAGCCAGAGTACCAGCGCGGTATCGATCACGACGGACGCGAGACCGAGCCGCGTCTTCGCGCTCGTGTAATCCGCCGCGCGCTGATGAGCTTCCAGAGTGACATCCGACGCGAATTGAGGCGGCACGGCCTCGCGATGTGTCTGCACGTGCGCGATGTGGCGAGCGCCGAGCCACAGCCGCAATGCCGTGGAAGCGCCAAGCACGATGAGGAAGGTAAGACCGAACGCAGTCACGCGGGGCTGCAGTCTATCTGTGACACAATACGGAGGAGCGAAACGCATCCATTATGGCACAAGACCCCAGCCGTCTCATCTGGATCGACATGGAGATGAGCGGGCTCAATCCCGACACGGACCGCATCCTCGAAGTCGCCATCGTCGTCACCGACAGCGGGCTCAATGCGGTCGCCGAAGCGCCGGTGCGCGTGGTGCATCAGAGCGACGAAGTGCTCGCGGCGATGGATGACTGGAACAAATCGACTCACGGAAAGTCCGGGCTCGTCGACCGCGTGAAGGTGTCCACGTTGACCGAGCGCCAGGTCGAGGAAGAGATGGTTCGCTTTCTGGCGGATTACGTGCCGGCGCGTATTTCGCCCATGTGCGGCAACTCGGTGCATCAGGACCGCCGTTTTCTCGCCAAGTATATGCCGGCACTGGAAGGCTACTTCCTTTACCGCAATCTGGACGTGAGTACGCTGAAAGAGCTCGCCCGCCGATGGAAGCCGCACATAATGTCGGGCCTGACGAAACACGGCAAGCACGAAGCGCTCGCCGATATCTACGAATCCATCGACGAGCTCAAATACTACCGCGAGCACTTCCTGAAGCTCTGACCGTTACTCGAGCCTCAGCTCGCCCTCGAACTTGATGTTCACGGCAAGACGCCCGACGACGAGCGTCATCTCGGCCGGAAGCGTTTCGTTGCCCTTGAGCTTTCCTTCCTCGAGGGCATGGCGCACGGCTTTCTCGATCGCGAGCTGAGAGTTCACGCCCACGGTCTTCAGGAATTTCCGGATGCTCATGTTGAGCACTTCGTCGTTCATGCGAAACCTCCTCCTGTCATCGTTTGCTTCTGGTGTGCTCGATCAGGCCGTTCGTCGAGCCGTCGTGCCCGATGGGAGCGGCCTTCCCCGTGAGCTCCGGCAATATGCGATCGGCGAGCTTCTTGCCGAGCTCGACGCCCCACTGGTCGAATGCGTTGATGCCCCAGATGACACTCTGGGTGAACACCTTGTGCTCATAGAGTGCGATCAGCGCCCCCAGCGCGCGCGGCGTGAGTGACTCCAGCACGATCGTGCTGCTCGGACGATTGCCCGGAAACACCTTGTGCGGCAGCAAGCGCTCGAGCTCGTCGGGAGTCAGCCCTTGTTGCTGCAACTCGGCACGCGCTTCTACTTCGGTTTTGCCTCTCATCAGCGCTTCACTCTGCGCGTAGCAGTTCGCGAGCAGGATGTCGTGATGCTCGCGCAGCCCGTGGTGAGGCTTCGCGCAGACGATGAAGTCCGCGGGCACGACCTGCGTGCCCTGATGCAGCATCTGATAGAAAGCGTGCTGCCCGTTCGTCCCCGGCGAGCCCCATACGACCGGACACGTATCGTAATCGAGCGTCTCCCCGTCTCGCGTGACGCGCTTGCCGTTACTCTCCATTTCGAGCTGCTGTAGATAATCCGGGAAGCGCTTCAAGCGCATGTCGTAAGGCAGCACGGCATGCGCGGTTCTGCCGAAGAAATTCACATACCACACGCCGACGAGCGCCATGACGACCGGCATGTTCGCGTGCAGAGGCGCCGTTACGAAATGCTCGTCCATTTCACGCGCGCCGTCGCACATTCCTTCGAACGCATCCATGCCGGCGGAGATCGCGATCGGCAGGCCGACTGCAGACCACATCGAATAACGGCCGCCGACCCAGTCCCAGAACTCGAAAATACGCTCGTCCCCGATGCCGAAGCCATGCGCGGCCTTGACGTTCGCGGTCACGGCCGCGAGGTGCCTGCCGCTCCGGTCGCCGACTGCTTTCTCGAGCCACGCGCGCACGCTGCGGGCGTTAGTCATCGTTTCCTGTGTAGTGAAAGTTTTCGACACGACGATCGCAAGCGTCGTCTTCGGATCGAGGCTCGAAAGTATCGCATCGACGTGTGCGCCGTCGACGTTCGACATGAAGTGCACGCGAGGCTGCTTCGCTGCGTACGGCGCGAGCGCCTCAACCGCCAGTGCGGGACCGAGGTCCGAGCCGCCGATGCCGATGTTGATGACGTCGGTGAAAGCATGCCCGGTCGAGGTTTTCAGCGCTCCCGTCCGGAGCGCGTCCGAGAAGCGGCGCATTTGCGCGCGCACCCGAACGACGTCCTGCGTAACGTCGCGGCCCTCGAGGGTGACCGGGCGGCCGCTGCGCAGCGCCGTGTGGAGCGCAGGGCGGTTTTCCGTGACGTTCACGCGCTCTCCGGTTGCGAGCTTCCGTATCCAATCCCGCAATCCGCGCGCCTCCGCGAGAGCGACGAGAAGCTCGGTCGTGCGATCGGTCAGATAGTGCCTCGAATAATCGAGCAGCAACTCACCGTGCGCGATCGCATATTTCTCGAATCGTCGCGCGTCCGCGTCGAAGAGCTCTCGAAGATTGAACGTGCATGCATGCCGGTGTTCACCGAGCTCGCGCCACGGGGCGAGCGAAGCAAGAGTCGCAGACATACCGAATTGTATACTCCCGATCCTCACTCTCGACATTCACGCGGCTTTCACACGCATCGGATGAGCCTGCTCGAAGCGCTCTCGCGCGCGCTGCACGATCTTCCACGGCCTCGTATTCTTGCCGTGCTTTTCCTCCCGATGCTCGCGGCAATCGTGTTGTGGTCGATTCTTCTGTGGGTCTTCTGGGATCCGTGGCGCGCATGGCTGCGATCGCTCATTGACGGCACGACCGTCGGCGCATGGCTCGCGACGCATGCGTCCTGGTTTCTGGGCGGCACGACGGTTCTGCTGGTCGTGGGCCTCGTGCTGCCCGCGATGTTCATTACGGCAGTCGTGCTGACCGAGCTCATAGCGATGCCGCAGGTTGTCGCTGTCGCGACACAGAGCTACCCGCGACTCGTCAGACGCGGCCGGGGCA
>DASRIK010000329.1:0-2454 GCA_035650035.1 Burkholderiales bacterium
ACGCCGAGCATGGTTGCGAGTCCGATGCCGGCCTTCAATACGCTCCTGCGTTTCATAGATTTGCCTCCCGAGGTATTCCTGATTGGCAAGACGCTGCGGTCGCACGGATTAACGCGGCTTGCGCTCCGGCGTGCAACACTACGCCGATTCCTTGCACGACTGGTCGATATGAATCAAGTTAAGGAAAATCGAAGGAAAATCGGGGACAGACGGACAGACCACGTTTTTGAGACTCGAAAAGTCGCTGCCGCCGAGATGGACGCACGTGCCGGTGCGGGTTGCTCTTTTGCCCTTTGGGCAACTGGCGCTTTCGGCCAAGACCAGAACTACGCGTAAAACGAGCACATGTGGCGCGGCCAGCGTTCAGACGCAAGCTGCGGGGTGTCAATCAATCGCTCGTCATGATGAACAACGGAGCGCCTTCGAACTCATAAATCGGACGCAGCCGCTCGGTGTTGTAGTACTTTGGCACGTCGACGATCTTCTTCTCAGCCGTCACCGTTTGGATCGGCACACTGTCGTAGAACCCGCGGTGGATGCTGACTAGCCGCCCATACTCTTTCTTCAGGATCAACTGGAGCGCGAGGTTGCCGAATGCCATTGGCACGATCGAGTCCAGCGCGTCCGGATCACCAGAGCGGACAAGATAGCCGAGCCGCTGGTTGACGACGTCGACGCGGCGGCCATTGTTGTACTTCGGCGAGTACTCCTTCAACGCGGCTGCGACCTTGTCGCCAACACCGCCGAGCTTCCGGTGGCCAAACATGTCGGTTTCTGCGCCCTCGAAGCTCAGTCCGTCCTGCGTCGTCAGGCGCGCGCCCTCCGAAACCAGTACCACCGAGTAGCGGCTTGGATGCCGGCTGCGGTCATGGGTGAGCAACTCGGTGAGATGAGTCACATCGACGGCGTGTTCCGGAATGACGCACCGGTCCGCCGCGCCGGCCATCGTCGGCAAAAGCGCCGTGAACCCCGCATATCGGCCGAATACCTCGATGACGAGATAGCGCTCGTGTGATCCCGCCGTGGTGCGCAAGCGATGCGTAAGTTCGATCGTACGCGTCACGCACGTACTGAAACCGATGCAGTAATCCGTACCATAGACGTCGTTGTCCATCGTCTTCGGAATCGCGACGACGTGCACACCTTCATCGTGCAGCCGCTTGCCGTAGCTCAGGGTGTCGTCTCCGCCAATGGGGATCAGCACGTCAACGCCGATGTGCTCGAGGTTCGCAAGCACATCTTTCGTGACGTCGTTGATCGGCTCGTTGTGGCCGCTCAGATGCGCGGGCACACGCTCACGCGGCAGATGGCTCGGCCGCGTGCGTGACGTATGCAGAAACGTGCCGCCTGTTCGCCCGGCGCGATTCACGATCGCTTCAGACAGAAGCTGTACGTTCTCGCTATTGTCTGCACTCTCGTCGCGCACGTAGTCGACGAGACCCGCCCACCCGCGGCGGATACCGACGACCCGATACCCTTCCCGTAGAGCGCGGATCGTGATCGCTCGAATGGCTGGATTCAAACCGGGCACGTCTCCGCCGCCCGTCAGAATTGCGATCGTTCCTTTGCTGTACGTCATCCGTCAGCACCTGTAATCGTTCAGCTCGCGCCCAGCACCTTTGTCGCCTTTTTTACGTCACCCGAATCGACCCAGAACATCCCCGCGTAGCGCTCATTACCGGCAGAGGCTGCGTCCATCGCGATCATGTTGATACCGGCGTCCGCGAGTCTTTGGCAGATCTCTGCTATCGCGCCCGGGCGATCGTCGCCTTGAACGATGAATACCGTCTTGCGCGGCTCAACCTTGATGCCCAGCTTGCGGGCGGCCGCCTTGAACGCAGCACTATCGTCCGGGATGAAATCGATCTGCGCGCGGCGGCCACTCGGAAAGGCGGTGAAAGCCCTGAGATTGATGCCGGCGTCGCGCAACGCTCCGAGCAACCGTGCACCTTCGCCAACCTTGTTCGGAACCTCCAGGCTGAAGTAATCGGCCCTGCGTATGGTGTCCATGGCGATCTCCGGTTGATTCCTGTCCAGTCTGCGCCCAAGGGCGATTGCCTCGCAACTTCCGGTCGAAAGGTCGGCGCATTTTTTGAGGCCAGCGCCTATGCATCGCCACGTGGATCAACTTCATGCGCACAATCCGGGCCCGGGCACGAAGTTTCGAGGACGAGTCTGAGATCCTCGTTGATACAACGCATCCGTACGTGGCTCAGGAGATGACCTCTACGCCCTATATCGTGCTGAGAGCCAACGAGGTAGCTGCGCCTCTGTTAGCCGGCTGCGTCGTGCCTCGCCGACTTGCCGCAACAAAGGCGCGGAACGACCGCTTTGGGGAAACGTGAAGCGCAGCTCGGGGTCGCGTGCCGTCCTTCGACCGGCTACTGCACCGGCCTAGAAGCCGAAAGCTTGAGGTCAGTGATTGCCACACGTACCCGCCAACTGCGCAGCCGC
>DASRIK010000330.1:0-3636 GCA_035650035.1 Burkholderiales bacterium
TCGGCACCGCGCGCACCGGTGCCTACTTTTCTACCGCGCCGTTCGTCGGCGCCGCGCTGGCGATTCCGCTGCTGGGAGAACCGATGAGCGCGAAGTTACTCCTTGCCGGTGTACTGATGGGCGCAGGCGTCTGGTTGCACCTCACGGAGCGTCACGAGCATGAGCACACGCACGAGCCGCTCGAGCACGAACACGAGCACGTTCACGACGAGCATCACCAGCACGATCACGCGTCTCCCACCGCTCCGGGCGAGCGCCATACGCATGCGCACCGCCACGAGCGCCTGACGCATACGCATCCGCATTTTCCGGATGCGCATCATCGACACGAGCATTGAAAGATCCAGCGGCCGGAATTAGGCTCCCGCGAAAGACAGACATGGTGCGCCTCCCCTATCGCATGGCCGCGGCTTCTACCCGATTCGTGTTGGCCGGCGCTTTGGGGGCGGGACTCGCGACTGCAGACACCTCGGCGGCCGGGGAAACCACTTCGACAAGCCCAGGACAGGGCTATCCTTCGCGTCCCATTCGCATCGTCATTCCAAGCGGCGCGGGCGGCATCACGGACATACTCGGCCGAGTGATTGCGCAGAAGCTCACCGACAGTCTTGGACAGCAGGTGGTCATCGACAATCGTCCGGGCGCGAGCGGAATTGTCGGCTCGCAAATCGTCTCGAAAGCCGCACCGGACGGGCACACGTTGCTCATGGTATTTCCGTCGCACGCGGTCAACCCCAGCCTGTACGCGAACATGCCGTACGACACCGTGAAGGCGTTCGCACCGGTCACACTGGTGAGCGCGGTATCGACGGTGCTCGTCGTGCCGGTCGATCTTCCGGCACGGTCGGTGCAGGAACTGGTGGCGCTCGCGAAAGACAGGTCGTTCAAGATCAACTACGGCTCGGTCGGACGTGGAAGCCTCGGCCATCTCGCTTCGGAGCTTCTACGGTCGATGACCGGCATGAACATCACGCACGTGTCGTACAAAGGCAGCCCGCAGATCATGACGGCACTTCTTTCTGGTGAAATTCAGATGTACCTGATCGCGTCGGCGGGCACCGTCATGCCGCACCTGAAAGCCGGACGGCTGCGTGCGCTGGGCGTGAGCGCCACGAAACGCATCCCGAGCCTGCCGGATGTGGCACCGATCGCCGAGACAGTGCCCGGCTATGAAGCACGCGGCTGGAATGGAATACTTGCTCCGGCGGGCACGCCCAGGGCCATCATCGATCGCCTGCACAAGGAGATCGTGCTCGTCGTTCAATCGCCGGAGTTCAGCAAGCAGCTTGCGATCGAGGGGGCCATTCCGATCGGCAATTCACCGGCGGAATTCGCGGGCGTCATCAAAGCCGATATCGAGAAGTGGGCGAAAGTCGTGAAAGAAGCGGGAATCCGGCCGGAGTGAGAGGAGGAGCCACATGCCGTATCTTGAACTGCCCGATCTGAAGCTCTTCTACAAGGTCGACGATCACACCGATCCGTGGAGCAAGCCGGAAACGGTCGTTTTCGTCCATGGTTTCACCGAAACGACTGAAGCGTGGCATGCGTGGGTGCCGCATTTCTCGCGGCGCTATCGCATGGTGCGCATCGATCAGCGCGGCTTCGGGCAATCCGGCGCGGTACCGAAAGACTTCCCGCTCAGCACCGAGCTTTTTGTCGACGACCTCGTGCGCCTCATCAATCAGGTTTCGGACGGGCCCGTGCACGTCGTCGGCGGCAAGAGCGGCGGAATCAGCGTCGCGGTGCTTGCCGCGACACGCCCCGATCTCGTGCGCACGATCACGCTCGCGAGCTCGATCGTCACGCCACCGAACGCGGAAGGCTGGATCGCCCACATGGAACGCCACGGTATGCGCAGCTGGGCTCGGATGACGATGCGCAACCGTCTCGGCAGCAACATGCCGGAGCGCGGCATCGACTGGTGGGTCGATCTCATGGGTGCGACGGCGGTTTCGACCGCGCACGCTTACCTGCGCTGGGTGAGCGGCATCGATATCCGGGAGGACATCAAGCGCATCAAGTGTCCCACGCTGGTTATCGGCACCCATGCGGCAGGTAAAGACAGAGAAACGTTGTCTGCCTGGCAGAAGACGATTCCGGGCTCCGAGCTCGTGATTCTGCCGATCGACGGCTATCACGCCGCCGGGACGGACCCGGACGGCGCGGCAAGCGCAACGCTCGACTTCATCGCACGCCACTCGCGCTCCCCTACGCCGAAGCTCCTCGAGCGCGCTGACGCGACCGCGCGCTGATCTGGCGGCGAAGCCGATCATGGCCTCACGCTTCGGGGAACAACAGCTTGGCGGTTCACGCCCGTCGTCCATCAAGGCTGTGCAGCTGCCACGCCGAACGAATCTTTTCCCGTCTCCAAGAGATTGGCGCGACGAAGTGATCTACTTTCTCCTGCCCGACCGGTTCAGCGACGGGCAGGAACATACGCGGCCGATGATCGATCCTGCGAACCGGGCTGCGGTGCGACCGCCCGGCTTTCGATGGGACCATTGGGCCGAATCGGGTGGCAGCCGCTGGCAGGGCGGCACGCTCGACGGCGTCAAGTCGAAGCTGCCGTATCTGGCCGATCTGGGCGTAACGACCGTATGGCTCGGACCGGTCTGGAAACAGCGGCGGCCGGATAACAGCTACCACGGCTACGCCATTCAGGACTTTCTCGAAGTCGATCCCAGATTCGGGACCCGCAAGGACCTCGTCGAGCTCGTGAGCGCAGCGCACGCACGCAAGCTTCGCGTGATCCTCGACGTGATCTTCAACCATACCGGGAACAACTGGGTGTATGAAGGCGACGCCGACAGGCCGGGGTACCGCCATTGGCCCGCGTTCTATCGCCGCGGAAAGTGGCGCACCGGCGCCGACGGATTCGCCGAAGTGATAAGCGACGGTGAGGACGGTGTGTGGCCGCAGGAGCTGCAGTCCGAAGAGATTTACACACGCGCCGGCGTCGGCAGCCTCGGCGCCGGCGATTTCAACGATCCGCATGCCGAGTTTCGGCGCACCGATTTCGAGGGACTGCGCGACATCAACTTCGACAGCTCCCCGGCGCTCGACTATTTTGCGCGCTGCTACAAATACTGGATCGCGCTCACCGACTGCGACGGTTTTCGCATCGATACGCTGAAGCACGTGACATTCGAGACCGGTCGCAATTTCTGCGGCAGCATCAAGGAGTTCGCGGCGAATCTCGGCAAAGCCGACTTCTTTCTCGTCGGCGAGGTCGCCGGCGGCGACTACGATGCAGGGCGTTATCACGAAGTTCTCGGCACGAACCTCAACGCGACGCTCGACATCGGGGACTCGCGACGCCAGCTTCATCGCGTGGCGAAAGGCCTGGCGTCGCCGCGCGCCTATTTCGATTTCGTGCTGAGCTGGAACGACGACCTCGGCTCACATCGCAACGCGGGTCGGCGGCACGTTTCGATTCTCGACGACCACGATCACGTTTCCGGCGATAAGGTTCGCTTCTCGAGTGACGCGGCCAGCGATCACCAGGTCGTCGCCGGCGTTGCGATTCAGCTTTTCAGCCTGGGCATTCCATGCGTCTACTACGGGACCGAGCAGGCGTTCGCGGGCCCGGAAAAATCCGAGCGCGATCGGTTCCTGCCTGATTACAATCGCGGGCCT
>DASRIK010000331.1:0-5118 GCA_035650035.1 Burkholderiales bacterium
CGTCGGGAAACGGCTTCAGCGTCTCGATTCGCGCGACGAGCTCACGCACTTCGTCCTGAGTGTGGTCGATACCCGCGCGTTCCAGGGTGTAGGAAAGCGCTCTGCGCCCGATCTCCCGGTACGGCGTGTGGTCGCGGTGCAGCAGCGCGTCGATCATCGAGTTTTCGAAATGCGTGCGCCGCCACCACGTGACGAGCGCGTCGGGACGGCCGGCCCAGCCTTTCGATTTCAGATACGGTGTGACGGCCTGCGTCAGGCCGCCCTGCATGTCCACGACGGTGCCGTAGAGATCGAACATCAGCGTGTGGCACTCCGTTTTTATTTCGTCGATGTTCGTCACGCTTTACTCGTCCGTCTTTACAGCTTGATCTTGGGATCCAGCCAGTCGCGCAGACTGTCGCCGAAGAGGTTGAACGCGAACACCGCAAGGCTGATAGCGATGCCGGGAAAGACGATCATCCATGGCGCCTGCTGGTAGAAATCCGCCGCGGCGCCGGAGAGCATCAAGCCCCATGAAGCCGTGGGCTCGGTTACGCCGAGGCCCAGGAACGACAGCGATGCCTCGGCCAGGATCGCCTGCGCGACGAACGCAGTGACCATGATGAGATACGGCGCGACTACGTTCGGCACCATATGCCGAAAGATGATGCGCCGATGCGAGAACCCCGCCGTGCGCGCAGCATCGATGTAAGGAAGCTCGCGGATGGCAAGCGCAGAGGATCGCACGACGCGCGCCACTTTCGGCACCATCGGAAGCCCGATTGCGATGACGAGGTTCACGTCGATGCCGATAACCAGGTTCTTGCCGAGCACCGCGACGACCGTGATCGCCAGGATGATGATGGGAAACGACAGGAGCACGTCCATGATGCGCTGGACGATGAGATCCGTCTTTCCGCCGAAGTAAGCCGAGACGACGCCGATCACCGCGCCGATCGTGGAACCCAGGAGCGAAGCGAGAAAACCCACAGCCAGCGCCGTGCGAGCGCCGTAGATGATGCGCGAAAGAACATCGCGCCCGAACGAATCCGTGCCGAGCCAGTGCTCGGCCGAGGGCGCGGCGAGCATCGCGCCGTAGTCGACCGCGAGCGGATCGTAGGGCGCAACCCACGGCGCGAAGATCGCGCAAACCGCCATCAGAACGATGAACGCCAGTCCCGCGGCGCCGAGCGGCTGCTGCACGATGAACAGCAGCACCGGGTGTCGGCGCTTGGGAATCTTGTATGGTATCGCTGGTGCGGCGACGCTCATGGCTTAGCGGTACCGAATTCGCGGATCGAGCGCGGCATACAGCATGTCGATCGCCAGATTGACGCCGACGAAGAACACGGCGACGAGCAGCACCAGGCCCTGGATGAGCGTGTAGTCGCCGCGCGAGACCGCCTGGACGAAAAGCTTGCCGATGCCGTTGAGGTTGAATACCTGCTCTGTAACCACCAATCCGCCGATGAGAAACGCGAACTCGAGTCCCACCACCGTTACCACCGGCAAGAGCGCGTTGCGCATCGCGTGACGGGCTACTACGAGGCGCTCGTACACGCCTTTCGCGCGGGCCGTGCGGACATAGTCTTCCTGCAGCACCTCGAGCACCGAAGAGCGCATCATCCGCATCGCGACGGCCGAGTAGCGATAGCCCACGGCAAGCGCAGGCCAGATGAGTTGCGACAGATTTTTCAGCGGGTCCTGGAAAAACGGCGTGAACGTAAGCGGCGGGATCCAGGAAAAATACGTGAGCAGGAGCAGGATGATGATCATCCCGAGCCAGAACGATGGGACCGCAAGCCCCGCGATCGAGATGATCCGCACCACGTGATCTATCCACGTGTCTTTGAAAATCGCGGACAGGGTGCCGAGCGGAACGGCGATGATGACCGCCAGGATGGTCGCCATGATGGCGACCTGCAGCGACAGCTCGAGGCGAATGCCGATCTCGTGAAGCACGGGCCTGCCGGTCCACAGGGACACGCCGAAATCGCCTCGCAGGAGAGCGCCGAACCACTTCACGAACTGGATGTGCAGCGGCTGGTCGAGTCCCAGCCGCGCGCGCTCGGCCTGAATCACTTCCTGCGGCACGTTCGCCCCTTCCATCATCATCTGCACCGGATCGCCCGGTGCAAGACGGAGCAGAAAGAAGACGAGCACCGCCACCCCGATCAGCGTCGGGATCATCAGGAGGATTCGGTTCAGAAGGTAGCGCAGCATACGGGCAGAGGCCGCATCTTCGCGTTCACTCGTTCACCTGTTCACCCGTTCACCGCTCTTCATTCCAGCCACACGTCAGTCAGATCCTGACCGACGTAATGACTCGGCGTGATATGCCAGCCCTTCAGATTGCGGTGCGTCACGATGATGCGATGCCACCAGATCGTGGGGATCGTGTACGCCTGCTCGAGCGCCCTCTTTTCGAACTCACGCAGAATGGCGTACCGCTTTTTCCTGTCGAGCTCGCCCGACTGCTTGTCGAACAGATCGTCGAGTGTCCGGTCCGTCTGCTGCGCATAGTTGATCGAGGACCGGTCGTGCGAGAGGTACTTCAGGAGCTGGAGGTTCGGCTCGTCCATGAAGTCGCAATTGAAATCGAGCGCGGCATCGAACGTCGGGTTGTCGCGTTGCTGGGCAGCGAGATAGAGCTTTGTCTCTAGCTGCTCGTGCTTCTCGGTGACGCCCATCTGCCGCCATTGATCGATCAGGAACACGCCGACCGGCGTATAGGGCATCGCGACGTTGCGGTTCGTCAGGGTGAAGGTGAGATTCGGCACGCCCGCTTCCTGCAGGAGCTTCCGCGCCTGAGCTCTGGATGAGTTGATGTCCTTGGAAAAGCCCGGATAGGCCAGCAGCTCTTTTTCCGACGCGGCGAGATCGTAGCCGGGTCGCAGAATGCCGCCGACGTGCCGTACGAGCGCCACTTTGGAAAGCGCGGCGGCACCACCCCAACGATCCACGCCCAGCGACAGCGCGCGGCGAACGCGCGCGTCGTCGAAAGGTTTTTTCCTGGTGTTGAACGTCACCACGAGCGAGCAGACCCAGGGCGTTTCCTGCACGACCGCCTTGTCTCCCAGCGCTTTCACGATGCGATCCCTGTCAGCCGGCGAATGCCCGCGGAACTCGCCCAGCACTTCGCCCGCCGCAAGCGCATTCACCATCGGTGCGCCGCTCACGAAGATCGCGAGAAAACCGTCGAGGTACGGCTTGCCTTTCTCGAAGTAATCCTTGAATTTCCGTCCGCGCCAGTGCGAGCCGGCGACGTGCTCGTCGAAGACGAACGGCCCGGTGCCCATGATGTTGCGTTCGGGGAACTTGGGATCCTGCTTGAGCTTCGCCGCGCTGTAGATGCAATCCCACGGGCTCGCGAAGTTGGACAGCATCGAAGCGTTCGGCTTCGAGAGCTTGAAAACCACGGTTTGGGGATCCGGCGTCTCGATAGACGCGACGTCCGCGTAACTCGCCTGCCGCAGGGAAAGCACGCCGGGTGGCGGTTTGCGCAATCGCTCGTAGGTCGCCTTCACGTCTTCGGAAGTGAAATTCGACCCGTCGTGAAACCTGACGCCCTTGCGCAACCGGAAAGTGTAGGTAAGCCCGTCTTTCGCGACGGTCCACGACTCGGCGAGATCGCCTTTGATCGCCGGATATTTCGCCGTGTCGAACTCGAGCAGCGTGTTGTAGTGCGGCCGCACAGGATGGATGAACGCGAACGACGAGTTCGCGTGACAGTCGTAGTTCGGCGGCTCCGCACCGACTGCGAACTTGAGCAGTCCGCCGCTGCGCGGAGTCTGCTCTGCCGCGAACGCAGGCGCGACCAGCATAGCGGCCGCGAGCACCAACAGCGCTTTTTTCAACATACCCTCCTCCGTGCTTGTTATGCGGTGCGTTCCTTACGCACCGAGGGAATCATGCCGTCTTTCGTCACTCCTTCCGATCACTTCGTCACTTTCCCGTCACTCTTTCACTAGACCTTGATGCACGCCGCATAATGCCCCGGCCGTATCTCCCTCAATTCCGGCACCTGCATCTTACATTCCTCGCTCGCCCACGGGCAGCGCGTGTGGAAGACGCAGCCGCGCGGCGGATTCAGCGGGCTCGGCACTTCCCCGCCGAGTACTTTGTAGTCGCGTGTCGCTTCCAGCGCCGGATCGGGTATGGGCACGGCGTCCAGCAGCGCGCGCGTATACGGATGGAGCGGATCGGAATAGAGCGTATCGCGGTCCGCGATTTCCATCGCCTTTCCGAGGTACATGACGACGACGCGATCCGAGATGTGCCGGACCACGGCAAGGTCGTGCGCAATGAAAAGGTAGGTGAGCCCGAGCTTCTGCTGCAGCTCTTCGAGCAGATTGATGATCTGCGCCTGGATGGACACGTCGAGCGCTGAAACCGGCTCGTCGCACACGATGAACGAAGGCTCCATCGCCAGCGCACGCGCGATGCCGACGCGCTGGCGCTGCCCGCCCGAAAGCTCGTGCGGATAGCGCTCGGCCATGTACTCGAACAGGCCGACCTGCGTCAGCAGCTCGCGCGCTCTCGCGCGTGCCGCCGCGCGGCTCGGCTGCAGTTTGTACACGACCATCGGTTCGGCGATGATCTCGCCCACGGTCATCCGCGGGTTGAGGGAGCTGTACGGGTCCTGGAAGATCACCTGGATCTGGCGCCGATACGCTTTGAGCGCGTCCCCCGAAGCACGGGTGACATCGCGTCCGCCGAACGCGATCGTTCCATCGGTCGCGTTCTCCAGCCGAAGCAGTGTGCGGCCCACGGTAGTCTTCCCACAACCCGACTCTCCGACGAGCCCCAGCGTTTCGCCGCGAAAGACGTCGAACGAAATGCCGTCGACCGCGCGCACGACGGCTTTCCCGGCGCCCAGCGCTTTGAGTCCGGTCGCCACTTCGAAGTAGGTCTTGAGCGCCCGCACGCTCATGATGGGCTGCGTGCGATCTATTCTCTTCGGCGCGGGCAGGAGCAGCGATGCACGCGCGAGACCCAGACCTTCCGCGCCGACACGAGCCATTTCGAATGCGCGGACGCACGCTGAACGGTGACCGGGCTCGACTTCGACGAGCGGCGGTGGTGCGGCCTCCGATTCGGGCACTTTCGCGGGACAGCGCGGCGCGAAACGGCAGCCGG
>DASRIK010000332.1:0-11627 GCA_035650035.1 Burkholderiales bacterium
AATCGTGCCCACGTATTGGCCGTTCTTCTCGAACACCTGCACCCCGGTCGCGGTCGTCACGAAAACACGCTCTGTGCGATCGATTGCCATGCCGTCGGCACCGCTGTCTTCGCCCTGCTTGAGACCGCGCAAGCGCGCCCATACGCGCCTCGCCGTAAGCCTGCCATCGCGCTGCACGTCGAAAGCGATGAGATCGTGCTCTACCGTGTCGGCCACGATAAGCGTCCGCTCGTCGAGCGTCAGCGTGAGCCCGTTCGGCCTCACCATCGTGTCGTCGACGGCAATCGCCGTGCTCGCGCCGGGCGGGAGGTAATAGACATACACCTTGCGCCCCGGCACGACCGGCCGCGGGCCCGGGTCGGTGAAATAGAGGCCACCTTTCGAGTCCGCGATGAGATCGTTCGGCGCGAGCAGCGGCTTCTCGCCATCGCCGCGCGTGACTTCGGCCATCGTCGTGTTCTTCTCGATTCTGATCACGCGCTTCCCTTCGGCTTCCACGCTCATCATCGCGCCGTTACGCATGTACGCAAGGCCATTCGCGCGCTGCGTGCGATCGACATAAGGCGCGATCTTGCCGCTGCCATCCAGGCGAAAGATGCGGCTGGGCTTGCCGAGATCGGTGAAGAAGAGTCCGCCGTCAGGCGCGTCGAGCGGACCTTCCGTGAACTGAAAGCCTTCCTGTACCAGCTCCACCTGCGCACCCGGCGACAACACCGCGTCAAGACCATCGCTCCCGGACAGGCCGGCGCAGCCGCCGAGCACGAAGGTGAGAGATGCGATTCCCGTTGCGAGATTCCTTTTCATGGCGGCGCTCCTTCGAGTGGGAATCTTTATTGCACCAGACACTGCATCATGGATGCTCACAGCGTCAAGCATGTGGTTGCCAGCGCGTTCACACTCTTCTTGTGTGCAGCGCCCGCTGGTTACGCTGCGGTGTTCAAGTGGACCGACACGGAAGGCAGTGTCACGTACTCCACTCAGCCGCCGCCCGATCCGGGCAAAGTGCGCAATCTCGCGCAGCTCGACATCGACACGCGAGGTAGGCAACCACATGTCGCGAGTCCTGCGCCCACGCAGGAACGTGTCCCCACAATGCAGGAGCCATCGCTGTCGCGCCCCGACACGTGGCTGAAGGGCACCAACCCACCGCCGGCACCCGTGGAGCGCAGCACGAAGACCGAGCCCCTGCCGTCCGTCACACCCGAACCCGACAGGAGTCCGCGCGACGCCGATATCGCCAATCGCGAAGCAGAGGCGGTTCCCCGTGCGCCAATGCGCGGCGTGCGGGAAGCGGCACGCGATCCGTGTCTAAGAAGCTCGGACCCGAAGTGTTACGAGCGGAACAAGGATCGCTATCACCCCTACCTTGGCTACGCGCCCGGGATTACGGGAAGCGCGCCCGCTGTGGGTGGACTCAGCGGAGCCACTGCGGTGGGTAGCGTCGGCGGTCACGTCGGCGCGGCGCCTGTCAGCGCCACACCGCGCAAAGTCGAAACGCCGCTCATCTTTCTCGATCCGCCGCCCGAGCAGCAGAAAAAACGCCGCTGGCGGTAAAGCCCCAAGGAGCGCTACGCAGCAGCGCCCGCCTTCCGCATCGCGGCGATTTCACTCGCCGTATAGCCGACGGACCCGAGGATCTCATCCGTGTGCTCGCCTAGGCGTGCCGGCGGCCGTTCGATCGACGGTCCATCGTGCGCGAATTTGAACGCGGCAAGCGGGACCGTCACGCCTTTGTCTATGCCGGGCACGTTTACATGGCGATGCAGCACCCGCCGATGTTTGAGATGCGGGTCCTGCAGCGTTTCCTTCAGTTCGCGAACGCGCGTGGCGGGCACGTGCCGGGCCTGGAAATAGTCCTCCCATTCCTGCGCCGTCTTCTCCTTGATTTTCCTCGCGATGAGCGCCTGTTTTTCGTCGTAACGCGTGTAACGCTCGTCGAGGCTGCAGCGCTCGGCCTCACCCGGTTCGCCGATCGCATTGTAGAAACGGCGATGCTGGCGCTTGTTGGATGCGGCAAGCTGGAGCAGGCCGTCACTCGCCTGCTGCATCGAGGACTCGGGAAAGCGCATGCGATTGCCGGCACGCTTCGTCGCGTGGCCGCAGTGAAAGTGATCGGTGACATGGGACGCCTGAAGGATCAGCGCGACATCCATCATTGCCATGTCGATGTACTGCCCTTTGCCCGTCCGTGCCGTCTGATAGAGAGCGGCTGCCAGCGCGAAAGCGCCGGTCGTCCCGACCGCGTAATCGATCACCGGCGCGCCGACCTTGATCGGCCCGCTTTGCTCCGTGCCCGTGGCAGCGGTAATGCCGGACGTTGCCTGGATTGCATGGTCGTACGCGGTCTGATTGCCGCGCGGCCCGTCCTGGCCGAATGCCGTCATCGACGCGTAGACGAGCCGCGGATTGAGCTGGGAGAGATCCTCGTATCCGAGCCCGAGCGCCCTGAACGCACCGGGCCGGTAATTTTCGACGAGCACGTCGGCCCAATCCTTCACCAGGCGCTTGAGTGCCTCGCGTCCGTCTTCGGTCTTGAGATTCAGCGCGAGCGAGCGCTTGTTCGAGCCCTGCGTGAGAAAGCTTGTGCCCATGAGCGACTTGTTGAGCGCCATGTCCGCGCCCGATTCACGGCTCTGGTCCGGTTCGTTCGGATCTTCCACTTTGATCACATCCGCGCCGAGGACCGCCAGCTGGTATGCCGCGAACGGACCGGCGAGCACATGGGTGCAATCGAGAATCCTGACGCCTTCAAAGGGTCGCATCACCTGTTCCTTACATGAGTCCGGCCGCAGTGGCCGGTTGATGTGGATCAACAGCTCGAGAGAAAGTCGCCGCCCTGCCGCGCCGCGCCCTTAAGCTTCAGAAGACGTTGCGCGAAAGGCTGAGCTGGAGGCTAGAGCGCCTAGTATGCCCGAACCGTATTCGAGAGCGACGTTTCCACACCGAAGCCCATGAACCGAGGCGCTGCCAGCACCGTCACCCTGGTCGTGCTGTCCCAGGTGGTGCACTTCCTGACGTTCGGCGCGATCGCGCTGCTGCTGCCGCTCATACGCGAAGACCTCGGCATCAGCTTTTCGCAGGCGGGGTTACTTTCGGCGGCCGCGACGCTGAGCTACGCGATGACGCAGATTCCGGCCGGCTATGTCTGCGACCGCTACGGCCCCAAGCGCCTCTTCTTTGCCGGACTTCTTGGATGGTCCCTGCTCGGCGTCGCCCTTTCGCTCGCGTATTCCTACTGGATGGCTGTCGCCATTCTCTTCGCTGCCGGGGCCTGCCGCGCCCTTCTCTTCGCGCCAGGCCTGACGCTGGTCGCATCCTGGTTCCCGCCCGACCGACGTGCGACCGCGATGGGCATTTTCCTCGTGGGCTCGTTCCTCGGCACGATGGGCGTGTCGCTGACGGGTCCGGCGCTCAGCGAAGTGCTGGGCTGGCGCATGACGTTCGGGTCGTACGCGCTTCTCGGCGTCGCGACAGCGGTTGCCTTCTGGAAATTCGCGGGTGAGAAGCCGCGAGCCGAGCGTGGTGCGCGCGTACGGCTGCGCGATGCGGGCAAAATCATTCGAAGCAGAGTCCTGTGGGTCTGCAACGCGCTCCAGTTCGTGCGCTTCAGCGTAGCCACTGCATTCAACTTCTGGCTGCCATCGCTGCTGCTCGCCGACCGGGGTCTGTCTCTCAGCCTGGCGGGGTTGATCGTGGCGCTCAGCGCTGCCTGTGCCGCGGCCGCAAACCCGCTCGGCGGTTACCTCTCGGACCGGCTGCGCAACCCGCCGCTCGTGATCGGCGCCTCGCTCGCCGTGCTCGCCTGCTCCAGCGTCCTGCTCGTAACCGTCGAATCGCTGCCGGTGCTGCTCGCAGTGATCGCGGTGAACTCTGTATTCATGACTATCTACTTCGGGCCGCTCTTCTACGTGCCGGTCGAGGTATTCGGGCAGAGAACTGCAGGGCTGGTGACGGGCGTGGGTAATCTCTTCGCGAACCTGGGGGCGCTCACGGCCGCTTACGCACTCGGGGTCATCAAGGATGCTACCGGCAGCTTCACGCAAGGTTTTCTGGGCATCGCCGGTCTTTGCGTAGTCGGCGTGATACTGAGCATTGCGCTCGCCCGCATGAGGACTCGCGCGCTTGCGCCCGAAACGCGGGTCGGCTTCGTGCACACCCGATCGCCCGAGCTCGCGGCGGCTGCTCGCAAAGACTGAGCGAGAGCTCCAAATAAGATAGTTGCGCGCGCTGTGAAGATGCTAAGCTCCATTTGGAAAGTGCGTTGATCAAAAGGAGGCATTGAATGGCCAAGAAGAAAGCCGCGAAGAAAAAAACAAAGAAAACGCAGCGCAGGCAGGCTTCGACGAAGAAGGCGAGAAAGTCGTTGAGACGTTCGACCGGCGCAGCACGCCGCGCGGGTGAGTCCCGCGGCAGCGGCGCGCGCGCGCGCAAGGCAACGCGTAAGGCAACGCGTAAGACGGCCGCGCGCAAGTCACCCGCACGCAAAGCCGTACGTTCCGGCAGGACCACGGCCAGCAGAGGTCGCAAGCGGGCCGCGTCGGGCGTCCGCCGTCGTGCAGCTCGGGAAACGCAGGCCGGCGAACAGATGATGACAACGGGCGGCTCCGAAGCCCAGCCGGAGCAGGCGCAGCCGCGCGAACAACCCCAGTCCAGCGGCTCGGAAGAACAGCCGGGACAGGGTCAGCCCTCGGTCTCGTAGCGCGCGATAGCTGCGAAACGTGCGGTAAAGAAGACCGGGGGAAAAGCGCCGCTTCGCGGTTAAGGTTTCTTCACGAGATCGAGCTCGGTGAGCAGCGATCTCAGCTGCACGTGGAGCGCTTCCACCGTCCTGGCGAGCTCGGCGCCGGCGATGAATTCGTCGCTCTGGTGGTTCTGCTCGAGCTCGCGTTTCCACTCGAGCGTCTCGGTAGTTTTCTTGAGCGCGTCCTGCCAGAACGCGAGCTGCGCCGGCGACAGTCCAGGCGGCGCGGTAATCATGCGCCATACGGAGACCACCGCGTCGATGCCCTGCTCGCGCCACGTCGGCACGTGCGCGACGTCGCCGCGCAGGCGGGTGGGTGAGCTCACTGCGATCAGGCGTACCTGCCCGGCTTTCAGCGGACTCACCCACAGCCCGACGGAAGCAGGAACAACCTGAACATGGCCGCCCAGAAGCGCGGCACTCGACTGCCCGCCCGACTGGAACACGGCGATGCGCGCTTTCGCGGGGTGTATGCCTTCCGCTTTCATCGCGAGCGCGATCGCCTGGTGATTGGCATTGCCCAGGCTGTTCGAAACGCCGAAGGGAATCGCCTGCGGATCTTTCCTGAGAATGTCCATCAGCTCCCGGCCGCTCTTCAGCCTTGAATCCGTGCGGACCGCGATGCCCACATATTCCGCGGCCATCACCGCGACGGGCGTGATCTCCCGGTGCCCGGTGCCGCGTCCCATGATCGTGTTCACCACCGCGCCCGCGCCGGAAAGCACGAGCGCGTGGCCATCGCCCGGTCTTTGCTGAAGATACGCATACGCGACGGAGCCGCCGCCTCCGGCCTTGTTTACGACGACGGCCGGGACCGGCACGATGCGATGGTCCTGCCAGATTTTCTGGATATTGCGCGCGGCGATGTCGGGCCCGCAGCCCGGCTGGCAGGTGACGATGATCTCGATGGGTTTGTCGGGCTTCCATGTCGTTTGCCCGAGCGCAGCGCCCGACGCGGCCAGCACGCACGCTGCCGCGACGGCGGTAAGCTTGCGCAAGCTGCGGACGCTTCCGAGGCCGTGACGCTTCACGGCCGCTGACGAAGTGTGAAGGACGCGCCACTCGCCGGCGCACGGTCGGAAGATCGCCCGACCCGGTGGCGCAGCGATAGCAGCCGGGGTAACGCCCGGCCGTCCACAGCTCTCGACATGCATCGTCATCTGCCGGTCCCTACACGGGATTGCGTCCCACGAAGAATTCGCTGTCGGGATCGCTCGTCGGATCGAGCCCGCTTCGCTTGAGCGACTCTCGCAGCTGCCGCATGTGCACGTCGCGGATTTTCATCGTGGGCTGACGTAACGGGCCGCCGTTGAATCCGTTGAGCCACGCCTGGTACTTCCAGATCATGCGGTGAAGGATCCCGGCGCCCGGCATGTAGCTCGCGCTTATGGAACGCTGGACGACACGCGACGGATTGATTTTCCAGTAGAGCTCCATCATCTCGTCGAAGCGGCCCTCTCTCATCATTTTGAACATGCGCGGCAGGAGACCGCCGTAGAACTCGTAGTTGCTCGTGCCCATGAACTGTAGCGGCACGAGACCTGCGAGCGGAAACGCCTCGCCCTCCACGGGGCACGTCACCACGACTTCTTGCGAGTGGTTCCGCCACGTCTGGATGAAACCGGCGGGCGTGGGCATGCCCGATTCGGCCTTGATGCAGACAATGTTCGGGATCTCCTTCACCATGCGCTTGACGAGCTCCGGCGACATGCCCGCCGGGTGCACGCGCTCGAAACCCCAGTGCGGCACCGGAAACAGGATCACACCGAGGCGCGTCGCATCGCAGAATTTCTTCGTGTAGTCGTAGATCTGTGCTTCCGTAGTCGCGTAGAAGTTGTGCGGATAGCCGAGCAGCACGAGCTCGCAGCCTTCCTTTTCCGCGATCTGCACCGCTTCGATGTTCTCTTCGAGCGTGTTGAACATCGCGTGATGGACGAGAACGAGCTTTCCGCCGGCTTCGTCGTGCGACCAGCGCACGAACTGGCGGTACTCCTCCACCGTGATCGCCACTTCCGACACGAGCAGCGTTCCCCAGAACCCGTACTCGATCTCTTTGCGGATGTCGTGCCGTATGCCTTTTTCGTTGAGCCGCTTGAGGTCCAGCGAATAGGAGGGGATCACGACATTGCACATGCCGTGCATGTTCTCGCGCGCCCACTCGCGCGCTTCCTGCTTCCTGTATCTGACCATCTGAGCTCCCAGTGCCTAAATATCGAGCGGCAAGAGCGTGCCGACGCCCGCTTTCTCGGCCGCCGCCCGACACAGCTCGGATACCGCGATGTCCTGCAGGCCCGAGCCGACCGATTTGAAAAGAACGATGTTCCCGGCTGTCTGCTGCACGTCGACACGGCGCTGGACGAGCTCCGTCAAGGCGACGATCTTCCCGTGAAACTCGATGCCGGCGTCGCGCGCGGCGATCATGTCGCCGGTTTCGTCCGCCACTTCGTCCGGCACGTCCGCGACGATCCGGTCGGCGCGACGGATCACTTCAGGATCGACCTCGCGCTGCTCGGGGACAGTCGAGCCGATCGATACGACCATCATGCCGGGTTCGAGCCATGCGCCTTCGAGGATCGGCGTCTCGTCGTGAGAGCGCGCAGCCGCGATGACGAGACCAGCGCCTGCGACGGCCTCTTTTGCGCTTTTGGATGCGCGGCACGGGATCGCAAGCCGATCCCCGAAGCGCCGGGCGAACCGCTCGCGGTTTTCACGTGTCGGGCTGTAGACGGACAGTGCACTGATCGAGCGCACGACTGCGAGGGCCGAAACGTGCGTAGACGCTTCATGGCCTGAGCCGAGCACCGCGACGCGCAGTGGCGTCTTGGGCGCAATGAGGTCGATCGCTACGGCCGAAGTCGCAGCCGTACGAACGCCCGTCACGCCTTTACCGCTCATGAGGCAGGCGAGCGCCCCGCTGGCCTGGTCCCAGAGTGCGATCAGATGCTCGGTCCCGCGCGGCTTGCCTTTCGCGATGAGCTTGGCACCCATGGACGACCCGCTGCCTGAGATCGCCGTCAGCGCGCGCAGCCACGTGCCGCCGCTACGCGCGACGACTTTCGGTGGTGCGGCGCGCGGATCTTGAGCGCGCGCGTATGCCTCGGCGATACACGAAATGACTTCCGGCCACTCGAGGAGCGCCTGCGTCTCTCCCTGCGTGAGATAACGGACAATGCGTTCTGTCACGCGTGCCTCAAAACTTTTCGACCCATGGACGAAGCTCCATCTCCCACGTCCAGGCGCTGCGCGGCTGACGCATGACGTGCAGATAGTTCATCGCGATCGCGTCGGGATCGAGCAGCGCGTCCGGGCCGGACGGCACACGTCCGACCTGCGCGATGCCGCCGTCGATCACGAAATGCGCGACGTGTATGCCCTGGGGCGCAAGCTCGCGCGCCATGCTCTGAGCGAGACCGCGCAGCGCGAACTTGCCCATGGCGAACGGAGCGGATTGCGCATATCCTTTCACGCTCGCGGACGCGCCGGTGAAGAGAATCGCGCCGCGGCCTTTCGGCAGCATCCTGCGCACGGCTTCCTGCGCGACCAGAAATCCGCCGAAAGCGCTCACCTCAATCGCGCGCATGACATCCCGCGCAGCGAGATCGGCAACGGCACCCCGGGCTCGCGCGCTGGCGTTGTAAACCACCGCGTCGGGCACGCCCATGTCGCTTTCCACGCGCGCGTACAGTCGCTGCACGTCTTCGGGCTTGACCGCGTCGCATTCGTAGGCGCGCGCGCCTGTCTCGGCGCAAAGCGCCGAGAGCTTGCCGGGATTGCGCGCTGCCAGCGCAACCTGCATGCCTTCACGGGTGAAAAGACGCGCGAGCGACGCGCTCAGTCCTGCGCCCGCGCCGACGATCAGCACGCGCTCGTAGGAATTGCCGGCCATAGCACCCTACGACGCGGCCGCCGCGGCTTTGACCGGCGGCCAGATGCGCCGTGCCACGTTCGGCGAACCTGGCGCATGCACGAGCTTCGTGATCACTTCGTTGCTCCATGCCGCTGTCGCCGGATCCTGCGCCTCGTGCGCGCGGAACGTGTTCGCACGGGCTTCGAGCGAAGTGAATTCGTACAGCACGGCGTGTTTCGCCCAGCCGGACACGGATACGAGCTTGCGCATGCCGATCGAGCTCGGAATCATGCGCATCGCGGGCAGCCGATAGTCCGCATACCAGGACAGAAGCTCGTCTTCGTCCTTGTACGATCCGGTGTTGAAGCTGCCGAGCTGGATGCACGGTGCCGGCGTGTATTCACCTTCGCGCTGTTTCGCTTCGGGGCCGTCGACGCGGGCTTCTTCGGTAAAGATGTTCAGGCGCTCCCCGGCGCGCAAGCCGAGCATCTTTCTGTCCGCGGATTCGCGCTTGCCTTGCTGGTGGAAGGACGTGAGCGAAGAGAACGCGTGCGCGTCGCGTGCGCCCAGCATGAAAATATATTGATACCCCCCCGGAATCGTGGCGTCGCCTGTATGCCGGAGCTGCGGCAGCGGCTTGATGCTGTCCTCATTGCTGTAATGCGCCGCCCAGAGTATGCCGGGATACTTCAGTAGTGTCGGTATGTAGGCTTCGTGCAGCCAGGCGAGATACTCCTTACGGCGGGCGTCCGGCAGGTCATACCATGCAACGCTGATCCCTCTATCCAAATCGTTCTCCTTGTTCAGGCGGTGCGTGCGTGGCGCACGCTGGCGCGACCAAGACGTTTGTGATCCTCCATGGCTCCTCTTCTACACGTGTTATTGAATGTAACGAAACCGCGGAGTCGGTCTCCGTCTCCGCACGAACCACTTAGTGTAAGCTCGAAGCCGTCGAAATATCACGTGGCGGGGAAAACTGATGGCGCAGCCTGCAATTCCAACCGTGTCGGCGAACGGCGTGAAATTTCCCGCGATCGGTTTCGGCACCTCTCAGCTCGGGGACTGCGGAGAGATCGTGGCCCGCGCGCTCGAGCTTGGATACCGTCACATCGATACGGCGTGGAAGTACGGCAGCGAGAAAGGCGTGGGAGAAGGCATCCGTGCTTCACGTGTGCCGCGGGAGGAGATTTTCCTCTGCACCAAAGTCTCGCATGAATACCTGCGCGCGGACGATTTCGCGCGCTCCGTCGACGAAAGCCTGGCCAACCTTCAGGTCGATTACGTGGACCTGCTCCATGTGCATTGGCCAACTGTCGACAACATACCGCTGGCCGAAACGATGGGCGCGCTCGCGAAGGCGAAACGCGAAGGCAAGACACGGCACATCGGCGTCGCGAACTTCAACATCGCGCTCGTGGAAGAAGCCATGCGGCATTGCCCGGAGCCGCTCGTCACGCTCCAGGCCGAATATCACCCGTATCTCGATCAGTCGAAAGTGCTCGCTGCATGCCGCCGCTGGGGCATCGTCTTCACTGCATACTGCCCGCTCGCCCGAGGACGGCTTTTCAATGATCCGGTGCTCGGCGAAATCGCGCGCGCGAAAGGCAAAACGGTCGCGCAGATCGCATTGCGGTGGCTCATGCAGCAGGGGAATATCGCGGCGATCCCGCGCTCCGCAAACCCGAAACACATGGCCGAAAGCCTGCAGGTATTCGATTTCGAGCTCACGGAGCATGAGATGTCGCGCGTGAGCTCGTTGAAACGTGCGGATGGACGCATTGCGAACCCCAAAGGCCGCGCCCCGGCGTGGGATTGATGGGTCAGCACGCCGACAGCTTTACTGCCAGCCCCGGCGGCCGTTAACAGTCTGCTGATAGGGACATAATCCTCGCTCGTACAATCTGTGAATTCTGTCGCTAGATGAGTCCGTCGCGATTGCTCTTTGCCGGTGTTCTGATGCTCGCGGTTACCGCGCCCGGCATCGGCGCGGAGCTTTACAAATGGGTCGACGAGCGAGGCGTCACCAATTATTCGAACGAGCCGCCCCCCAAAGGCACGAACGCGAAGCCGCTCGCCGTGCCGGAAGATCGAATCTCGGTGTACACCCCCGAAGACTCGATCACGCGGGAGATCGAGCGCGCGAAAGAGCGTTCTGCGCGGCCTCCGCAGTTGAATCCGCCCCGGATCGTCGAACCCGATCGGCGCTTACTCGTGCCACCGCCGCCACCGCCCGTCGGCTACGATCCGTGCGCGAATCCGGGCGACCCGAACTGCGCAGCGTATCTGTACGACCGCTCCCCGGTATTCCAGGGGCGTCGCACCGCTCCGCCGCCACCGCCGCCCGCTCACGCGATCACACGCACGCCACCTCAGCACGACGCAGAGCGCGAGCGCGACCATCGGCGCCGCTAAGCGGCGCGTGACGATCGGGATTTTTCGCCGAGGCGCGACAGCAGCTGGAGCGCGGCCGCAGGCGCCCGCTCTTTCGCGCCGTTGATAAAGAAGACAAACACGTCGCGCGGCTCGGCTGCAGGTTTCACATTCGTAATCCGCGCGAATTCCCTGGGCTCGCTGCCACGAGCGAACGTCCGCGCTATTTTCGCCCACGCGTCGAGCGCCGGCGCCGCATAGCCCGTCGGAATTGCAGATTCCGAGCGGACGAGCCGGGCGTATACGAAATCCGACGTGATATCGCCGAACGAGGGGTATTCGGTCGAGTCCGTGAACACGACGGCACAGCGATGTCGGCGCGCGAGATCTATGAAGCTCGGGTCGACGAAGCTCTCGTGCCGCGGCTCGAGCACGTTGCGCGCTGGGCGGCCTCCGATCTCTTTGGGCAGCAGCTCCAGAAAAGCTCCGATCTCCTCGCGGTCGTAACGCTTGGTGGGTGCGAATTGCCACAGCAGGGGCCCAAGTTTTTCGCGGAGCTCGGCGACGCCGCTCTTTACGAACAGGTCTATCGCAGGACCGGCTTCAGCGAGAGCTTTCCGGATCGTGGCATACCGCGGCGCCTTGACGGAAAATACGAAGCTTTCGGGC
>DASRIK010000333.1:0-2335 GCA_035650035.1 Burkholderiales bacterium
ACGGAAGGAAACCAATGGTTTCCCTCCGGCCTTCTTTCCTTGGCGATGGGGCGATCAGTTACACCTCAGAGGAAGACCAATGTTTTTCCTCCGAGACCTCTTTTCCTTCTCTAGTACACCCACAGCGATGAGCATCCGCCCGAACGATGACCTAGCCGCTTTCGCCAGCAACCTGTCGGAAGACGATATTCCGCCCGAAGCGCGGCGTCGCGCGACGGATGCAATCACCGACTGCATCGCGTGCAGCCTGGGCGGTTCCCGCACGGATCTCGCGCGGCATCTCCTGAACGTCGTCGGCAACGCCAGCGGAAACGGTCAGCGCGGCGCTGTGTTCATCGCCAGCGACCACCGCGGCTCCGTGTACGACGCGGCGCTGTACAACGGCGCCATCGCACACGCGCTCGATTACGACGACATCAGCCATCCGGCGTACTCGCATCCGTCGGCCGTTCTCGTGCCGGCGATTTTCGCGGTCGCAGAAAGTGTCAGCGCGCCTGGATCCGAAGTCGTGAACGCCTATGTCGGGGGGCTGGAAGCTTTCGGGAGGCTGGGCCGTGCGCTCAACATGGAGCACTACAAGAACGGCTGGCATCCGACTTCCACGTTCGGCTCGATCGCGGCATCGGTCGCCGCGGCGCGGATACTGCGGCTGCGCGAGGGGGAGACGCGCACCGCAATCGCGATTGCCGCATCCGCTTCGAGCGGCTTGCGTGTGAACTTCGGGACCATGGTCAAACCGCTGCATGCCGGTTATGCCGCGCGGAACGGCGTGCTCGCTGCGCTTCTCGCACGTGAAGGCATGACTGCGGCGCAGGATGCGCTCACGAGCCGATTCGGATTCGCCAGCACCTTCAACCAGGGCGGAGGTATCGACGCGAGTGCACTTCGGCCCACGCAACCGCAGCTCGAGATACTCACCGATTATGGCCTGGCGCTGAAAGCGTTTCCGTCCTGCGCCGCAACGCATACGGCTGTCGAGGCGGCGCTGATGCTGCGCAAGCAACTCGCCGAGCGCCATGCAACCATATCCCGTGTGCGCGTCGGGGTGTCCGAGTTCGCGCGGGAGCCGCTTCTGTACGTAAAGCCGGCGACGCCGCTCGAAGGCAAGTTCAGCATGCACTATTGCGTCGCGATGGCATTGGTGCGCGGCCGCCTCGATCTGCGCAGTTTCAGCGAGGAAGGCCTGGCGGACGCCGCAGTCGCTGCGCTCATACCGAGAATCACGATGGAAGTGGACGAGCGTGTGCGTGATGACCGCGAGTTCGCGTCGATCGTCACGATCGAGACCGAAAGTGGAGAGAGCATCGAGCAGCCGGTACACGTCGCGCTCGGCAAACCTGCACGCTGGCTCAGCACCGCTCAGCTGAAGGAGAAGTTACGAGATTGCTGCGAATACTCGGGCTGCGGAGTCAACGCGGCGGCGGTGTTTGCCGCATTGCAGAGCCTCGATCGAGCGAGTTCCTTGGACGAAGTCCTGTCGCTGCTGAGAACGCAGTAATGATGCTGATCGGCGGGCGAGGCACACCGCTCAGTCGAGCTTTATGCCCCGTTCCTTGATGAGCTTCGCCCAGCGGTCCACTTCGAACTTCAGGTATTTCGCCAGGTCATCCGGGCTGCCGGTGAGCGGCGCGACGCCCAACGCCTGAAAACGTTCGCGAACGTCCGGCTGTTGAAGTATGCGCACGATCTCGGCGTTCAGCCGATTCACGATCGGGCGCGGTGTGCGGGCCGGTGCGAAAATGTTGTACCACGCGATCACTTCGAAGCCCGGCACACCGGACTCGGCCACGGTCGGGATCTCGGGCGCGACGTCCGCACGCTTTGCGCTGCTCACCCCGAGTGCGCGCAGCTTGCCGCTACGGACGTGAGGCAACGTGCCTGTAATCACGTTGAATGTCGTCTGCGCTTCGCCGCTCATCACCGCGTTGACCGCCGGACCGCCGCCTTTGTATGGCACGTGCAGCATGTCGAGCTTCGCGGCGGATTTGAACATCTCCATCGTGAGATGCGATGACGTGCCTGCGCCGGATGACGAGAACACGACCTTCCCGGGTTGGGCTCGCGCCAGCTTGATCAAGTCTTGCGTCGACTTCGCGGGCAGCGACGGGTTCGCCGCAAGCAGATAAGGCATTTGCGCAAGCAGCGCGACCGGCGCGAGATCGGTAACGGGGTTGAACGGCAGCTTGTAGAGTGAGACGTTGATCGCGATGCCGCCGGATGTCGTGAGGAGCGTGTAGCCGTCAGGCGCCGCACGTACGACGAGCTCGATGCCGATGGTAGAACCGGCGCCCGGGCGGTTGTCGATGATGACCGGCTGTCCCCAGGCTTCGTTCAT
>DASRIK010000334.1:0-10270 GCA_035650035.1 Burkholderiales bacterium
ATCGCTGCGGCGAGAGTTCCACGCTCTTTCACGAGGAGGTAATGCGGCGCCCACCCGCTTCGGGGCGACGCACAGCCTGTCTCGTGCAGCGCGTTCAAAAACTCGTGCCGAAGGAACGGATCGGTGCCCGCAAATGCGTTCCACTCCGCCGCTCGCACGCCGGCAAGCGACGTCACGACTTCCATCGTCACGGCCGGCCGACCCCGGTTCGCGGTTCTACGCCGTACGGCAGCAGCCCCGTTTCCCGGATGAGCTGTTTCGTCACCTGGGGATCGAAATCGGACACACGCTTGATGATCTTGCGCACCTCGTCGACGTGGTCGAGCGCGTAATGCGCTTTCGCGAGCTCGTAGAACGCATGGGGATTGAAAGGCTGCAACTCGGCCGCCTTGCGGAAAGCGGGAATCGCCTCCCGGTTCTCACCGCGCGCGCGGTGGACCATGCCCATGCCGAACCACGCGCGATCGAGCGTCGGCTTGAGATCCGTCGCGCGCCGGAAGCTTCGCAGCGCATCGTCGTCTTTCGTCTGCTGCTGGTACACGTAGCCGAGGTCGAACCAGATGTCCGCATCATCCGGTTTGATCGCGAGGGCCCGGTCGAACGCGGCGACGGCCTGATCGTAACGCTGGTGACTCGCATGGAGAAAACCCAGACATGCCGCCGCCAGCGCGAAACGGGGATTCGCGCGCAGTGCTTCGTTGTATTCGTGAACGGCGCGCTCGGGGCGGCGCAAGGCGAGATGGAAGCGTGCGAGGTAGTAGTGCAGCCAGTGCCGCGGGATCATCGCGCCCGATGATATATTAGCGCGGTGAAAATTGCGATTGCGCAGATGAACGCAGTCGTTGGCGATCTCGCCGGCAATGTCGCGCGCATCGTCGATTTCGCCGAGCGTGCGCGAAGCGGCGGCGCGGAGCTGATGGTCACGCCCGAGCTTGCCGTGTGCGGCTATCCGCCGGAAGACTTGCTGCTGCGCCACGATTTCATGGTGCAGTGCGCGGAAGCCGTCGCCGATATCGCGGCTCGCGTGCGAGGCATCACGCTCGTCGTTGGTCATCCGCGGCTCGATCAGGGACGGCGCTACAACTCGGCTTCCGTGCTTCGCGACGGGCACGTGCTGTGCATCTACGACAAGCACGACCTGCCCAATTACACCGTGTTCGACGAAGAACGCTACTTCGACACGGCACTCCAGCCGTGCGTGTTCGCGCTCGATGGTGTGCGGCTCGGGGTGAACATCTGCGAGGACGCCTGGGGCACCGCCGAACCGCCGCGAGAGCCTGGTGCGCGTGTGGGCATCAATATTTGCGCCGATACATGGCATGCCGATGCACCCCGTCGCGCGCTCGAAGCAGGCGCGCGCATTTTGCTCGTACTGAACGCGTCCCCATACCACATCGATAAACACGCGACGCGCTACAACATGATGCGTCGGCGCGTTGCCGAAACGGCTCTTCCGATCCTCTACGTGAACATGGTCGGTGGACAGGACGAGCTGGTGTTCGACGGCGGCTCTTTCGTGATGAATGGGGACGGGGAGATCACGCAGCAGCTTCCGGCATTCGAAGAAGTGCTCGGCTTCGTTGATTTCATCGACGATGACCCCTTGCCGGGTCCGATTGCGCCGCCGCTCGGACACGAGGCGGAAATCTATTCGGCGCTCGTGCTGGGTGTGCGCGACTATGTCCTGAAGAACGGTTTTCCCGGCGTGCTCGTGGGGCTGTCGGGCGGCATCGATTCCGCGTTGACGCTCGCGATTGCTGTCGACGCACTCGGTGCCGATAAGGTTCGCGCCATCATGATGCCGTCGCAGTACACGGCAGACATGAGCCGGGAGGATGCGCGCGCGGAAGCGCAGGCGCTCGGCGTGCGCTACACCGACATCCCGATTGATGCGATTTTCGCTGCATACCGCACCGCGCTGGCCAGGGAATTCGAAGCACTGCCCGAAGACGTAACCGAGGAAAACCTGCAATCGCGAATACGTGGCACGTTGCTCATGGCGCTCTCGAACAAAACGGGCGCGATCGTTCTCACGACCGGCAACAAGAGCGAGCTTGGCACCGGCTATGCGACGCTTTACGGCGACATGGCCGGCGGTTTCGCCGTGCTGAAGGACATCGACAAGATGCTGGTGTACGCGCTTGCGCGTTATCGGAACGGACGCGGCTCTGCAATACCGCAACGCGTTTTGGAGCGGCCGCCCTCCGCGGAGCTCAAACCGAACCAGACCGATCAGGACAGCCTCCCGCCCTATCCCATTCTGGACGCCATTCTCGACGCGTACGTGGAGCGTGACGTAAGCCCCGCTGACATCGTCGCAACGGGGCATAGCCGCGCCGACGTCGAGCGCGTCGTGGCGCGTGTGCGCGCGGCCGAGTACAAGCGCCGCCAGGCGCCGATCGGCGTCAGGGTCACGAGCCGCGCGTTCGGCAAGGATTGGCGATATCCCGTGACCAACCGGTTCAGGGACCGTTATTGACGCGGGAGGCGCCGCGGCGCGCCACGAAAGATCGCCGAAAACCGCGGCGTGCTATCCTAAGCGCCTGTTTTTACGTACGGAAAGCGGGAGGGCCCAATGAAAAAAATCGAGGCGATATTCAAGCCGTTCAAACTCGACGAAGTGCGCGAAGCGCTGTCCGAGATCGGGGTGAGTGGGCTTACCGTGACGGAAGTGAAAGGCTTCGGCCGCCAGAAAGGCCACACCGAGCTTTACCGTGGCGCGGAGTATGTCGTCGACTTCCTTCCGAAGGTCAAAGTCGACGTCGTCCTGCCGGACAATCTCGTCGACAGCGCGATCGACGCGATCGTCAAAGCTGCGCGCACGGGCAAGATCGGTGATGGCAAGATTTTCGTGAGCAGCGTCGATCAGGTGATCCGGATCAGAACCGGAGAGACGAACGAGGCAGCGATCTAACGATCGCGCCTGAGCAGCACGATCACCGCGCCGGCGCCGCCTTCTCCCCGTGGCGCTTCGCAGAAGGCGAGCACGTCTTCGCGCTGCGCGAGCCAACTCGCCACCATCCGCTTCAAAACGCCTTCGCCGCTTTCCGAGCGCAGGCCCCGGCCGTGAATGACACGGACGCGCGTGTAGCCCCTCCGGCCGCACGCGTTGAGAAAAGAGATCAGCATCGGCTTCGCAGCGGAAACCGTAAGGCCATGAAGGTCGAGCTCGTCCTCGATCGCGCCGCCGCCTCGCCGGAGCTGTCGAAGCGTTTGCCGCCGTACGCCCGACCGGCTGAAACCGAGCGGTTCCCCGGGTGCGCGCTCGTACGGCACATGGTCGCTCAGCTCATTGGCGGCAGAAGCATGCGCGCGTGCGATGCGCGCCGCGGATGTGGGACGCGGTTTTTCGAGCTTCGCTTTGTTGCGCGGTGGCAGTGGCGTCGCGTCGGCGACCGACTGGCGAAACAGCTCGAGGTCGGCAGCATCGGGCGCGGTCTTCCGCGCGCGCAACTTCAGATGGGGAGGACGTTTCCGAGCCATTCCACGCGAAGCGGTGCGTCCGCGAGGCAGGCGGTGCGTCAGCGACGCACTCTATGAGCGCCGCCAGTCCTCACTCGTCACGCGCCATCGTTCCTAGATGACGCCTTTGGTTTCCAGAAACTTCTGCGCATCGAGCGCAGCCATGCAACCGGTACCGGCACTCGTCACCGCCTGGCGATACACGTGGTCCTGCACGTCGCCGGCCGCAAACACCCCCGGCACGCTCGTTGACGTGAACCCGCCTTCCGCGCCGCACTTCGTGACGATGTAGCCGTTCTTCATCTCGAGCTGGCCAACGAAGAGTTCGGTGTTGGGCCGGTGACCGATCGCGATGAAGACACCTTGCAGCTTCTTCTCCGTCGTCGCCGCGGTTTTCACATTCTTCACGCGCATGCCGGTGACACCGCTGTTGTCGCCGATGACTTCGTCGAGCACGTGATCCCACAGGACCGTCGCCTTGCCTTCCTTCACCTTGTCGCGCAGCTTGTCCACGAGAATGGCCTCCGCCCGAAACTTGTCCCGGCGATGCACGACCGTGACGTGACTCGCGATATTCGAGAGGTAGAGCGCCTCCTCGACGGCGGTGTTGCCGCCGCCGACGACCGCGACGTCCTGGCCTTTATAGAAGAAGCCGTCGCAGGTCGCGCAACCCGACACGCCCTTGCCCATGAACTTCTCCTCGGACGGAAGCCCGAGATACATCGCCGACGCACCGGTCGCGATGATCAGCGCGTCGCATGTATACGTGCCCTGATCGCCGATGAGCGTCAGCGGCTGTTCCGAAAGTCTGGCGGTGTGGATGTGGTCGAAAACGATCTCGGTCTTGAAACGCTCGGCGTGCTTCTGAAAGCGTTCCATGAGCTCCGGCCCCTGCACGCCCATCGCATCCGCGGGCCAGTTGTCGACGTCGGTCGTGGTCATGAGCTGCCCGCCTTGCGCGAGGCCCGTGATCAGCACCGGATCGAGATTGGCGCGCGCTGCGTAGACGGCGGCGGTGTACCCGGCCGGCCCGGAGCCGAGAATGAGAACGCGGCAGTGCTTGGGTGCTTCAGACATGTGGATTCCGTGAGTGCGAATGTCGGCTGCGAGAAAGCGCGAATCTATCAGCATGGCAGCCGCCCTGTCGAGGAGCGATAAAGCCTGCCAATTCAGTGACTACCGCGTGACTGCGCCCCCCGCTTCTGGCACTATAGGGCCTGACCGTCGGCCGGGCGTCGACTTTCACAGCGAGCGAGAAATACAACATGGCCCAGTTCGCACTGAACCCGAACATTCTCAAGAATGTGCCGCTGTTTTCGTCATTTTCGGACCAGCAGCTTGCGTATCTCCTGCCGGCGGTGCAGCACCGGCGTTTCCCGCGCGGATCGTACGTCATCCGGGCGGGGGAGGAGACGGATGCGCTGTACATCATCCTCGCCGGCCGCGCCAAGGTGCTGATCCCGGACGACGACGGCAACGAAGTCATTCTTTCCATCATCGGCCCGAATGAGTTCTTCGGTGAAATGGGACTGCTCGACGACCAGCCCCGATCGGCAAGCGTCGAAACGCTCGAAGCCTGTGAAATGCTGCGGATCTCCAGAAGCGCGTTCCTGAACTGCCTCAAGGACAACTTCGACGCGGCGATGCTCATCATCCGCAATCTGGTGAAACGCCTCCGTGAAGCGGACCGCAAGATCGAGAGTCTCGCGCTGATCGACGTGTATGGACGCGTCGCGCGGCTGCTCATCGAAATGGCGAAACCGGTGGAAGGGCAGTGGATCATCGAGAAAGCGCCGCCGAAGCAGGAGATCGCGCGCATGATCGGGGCGTCGCGCGAAATGGTGAGCCGGGTCGTGAAAGACCTGAACGAGAAAGGCGTGATCCGCGCCGAGAAGCGCAAGATCTACGTTCTCGACCGGCAGTCGATGGGACGCCGGTCGGCCGTACGACAGTCCTCCGAACCGGCCACGTGAAGAGGTTCTAGCCAGATTGCTGTGGAGTGAGAAAGCCGGGAAGCCCAGGGTAGCGGGCAATCCGCTGCCGCCGAAGATCGCAGCGTTACTGCGGGAGTCCTGGTGGTTCGGGCTGGTTGCGCTGGCGCTCTACCTGCTTCTCATACTCGTCACGTACAACCCCGCCGACCCCGGGTGGTCCCAGAGTGTCAGCACCTCCGCTGTCGAAAACCGCGGCGGCGTCTTCGGTGCGTATCTGTCGGATCTCCTGTTGTCGCTCTTCGGGCGGTCCGCCTACTGGTGGATTGCGCTCTGCGCAGGGCTCGTCGTCTGGAGCTACCGCCGCATCGAGCATGCGCCGACCGCCGATCGGCGCTCTTACGCCGTGGTGCTCAGCGGCTTCGCGGTTCTGCTGCTTGCGAGCACGGGTATCGAAGCGTTGGGCCTTCGCAGTATGAGCGTGGGCTTGCCGAATGGGGCGGGCGGCATGGTCGGAGACGTTATTCGCCGTGGGGTCGAGCCATTGCTCGGCTACACGGGTGGTGTGCTGGTGCTACTCCTCACTTTTGCTGCGGGTCTGAGCCTTTTCAGCGGCATTTCATGGCTCATCGTGCTCGAACGCATCGGCGCATGGGCGGAGCGCAGCTTCGGCTACGCCGTCGAGAAATGGAACGAGCGGCAGGATCGCCGCGCCGGTGAGCAGGCGGTGATCGCGCGCGATGAAATCGTGGAAGTCAGCAAGAGAAAAATCGTCATACACGAGCCGGTGCGTATCGAGCCGCCACCCGCCGAGATCCAGAAATCTCCCCGTGCCGAGCGCGAGAAGCAGGTGCCGCTCTTCGAGAATCTGCCGGATTCGTTGCTCCCGCCGCTCAATCTCCTCGATGATCCTGAAAAGAACGTCGAAGTGATGTCGGCGGAAACGCTCGAGTTCACGTCGCGGCTCATCGAGAAAAAGCTGCTCGATTTCGGCGTCGAAGTGAAAGTCGTCGCGGCCTACCCGGGGCCGGTGATTACGCGCTACGAAATCGAGCCGGCCGTGGGCGTAAAAGGCAGCCAGATCATCAATCTCGTTCGCGATCTCGCGCGGGCGCTGTCGGTGGTGAGCATTCGTGTCGTCGAAACGATCCCGGGCAAGAGCTGCATGGGGCTCGAGATCCCGAATCCGTCGCGGCAGATCGTGCGGCTCTCGGAGATCGTGAGCTCGCAGGTCTATGCGGATGTGGGCACGCCGCTCGCGCTTGCGCTCGGCAAGGACATCGCGGGCAACCCCGTCGTTGCGGATCTCGGCCGCATGCCGCATCTGCTCGTCGCGGGAACGACCGGCTCGGGCAAGTCGGTCGCCATCAATGCGATGATCCTGTCTCTCGTCTACAAATCGCCGCCCTCGCAGGTGCGGCTGATACTCGTCGACCCGAAGATGCTCGAGCTTTCGGTCTACGAAGGCATCCCGCATCTGCTCGCGCCGGTCGTCACCGACATGCGCCAGGCTGCCAATGCGCTCAACTGGTGCGTCGCCGAAATGGAGCGCCGCTACAAGCTCATGTCGGCGCTCGGCGTGCGCAACATGGCGGGGTTCAACCAGAAAATCCGCGAAGCCGAGAAGGCGAAAGCTCCGATTCCGAACCCGCTCACTGCGACGGAGGAGAATCCCGAGCCGCTGCATGAGATGTCGCTCATCGTCGTCGTGATCGACGAGCTTGCGGATCTCATGATGGTGGTCGGCAAGAAAGTGGAGGAGCTGATCGCGAGGCTTGCGCAGAAAGCGCGCGCAGCCGGCATCCATCTCGTGCTGGCGACGCAGCGGCCTTCGGTGGACGTGATCACCGGCCTCATCAAGGCGAACATCCCGACGCGTATCGCGTTCCAGGTGTCGGCGCGAGTCGATTCGCGCACCATCCTCGATCAGATGGGCGCGGAAGCGCTGCTCGGGCAGGGCGATATGCTGTTCCTGCCGCCCGGGACGGGGGTTCCACAGCGCGTTCACGGCGCGTACGTGGCCGACCACGAAGTGCACAAAGTCGTGGATTACCTGAAGAACCTCGCGCAGCCGCAATACGTCGAGAGCGTGCTCGAGGGGCCGCCGTCGGAAGAGGAGGTCGGAGACCTCATCGAAGGGGGCGATGCCGAGTCGGACCCGCTGTACGACCAGGCGGTGGCGATCGTGCTCAAGACCCGCCGTCCGTCGATCTCTCTTGTCCAGCGGCACTTACGTATCGGTTACAACCGCGCGGCGCGGCTGATCGAGCAGATGGAGCGCGCGGGGCTGGTTTCGAACATGCAGTCGAACGGAAACCGCGAGGTGCTGGTGCCTGCGTCGGCCACGGCCGGCGAAGAGCGCTAAAGTTCCCTAACATTTCGTTACCAGTCCGCCTAAACCTCCCACCGATCGCACTGTCTCAGCACAGGGCCGCTTTCGGCAGGCCTATACTTAGAGAGACACGATGCGTGCAATCCTTACACTCCTGCTTTTCCTGACGTCGGGGCTCGCCAGCGCCGCGAGCGTTGATTCCCTGAAGACGCTGCTCAATCAGACGACCACCGCGAAAGGGCGCTTCGCGCAGGTCGTGCTCGACAAGAATCAGAGGGCCATCCAGCAGGCGACCGGTACGATGGAATTCGCCCGGCCGGGCAGGTTTCGCTGGGAGTACAGCAAGCCATACGAGCAGACCATTGTTGGCGACGGCTCGCGACTGTGGATTTACGACAAGGACCTGAATCAGGTCACCGTGCGCAAGCTCGATCGCGCGCTCGGCGCGAGCCCTGCCGCGCTGCTCGCAGGCAGCAACGAGATCGAGAAAATCTACAACCTGAAAGCCACCGGGTCGGATGCGGGACTCGAATGGCTCGAAGCCGTTCCGCGGGCTCAGGACACAGCGTTCGAGCGCATCCGGCTGGGTCTCGGAAAATCGGGACTCGAGGTGATGGAGCTCAAGGACCAGTTCGGGCAGACCACCGTCATCAAGTTCAGCGACGTTCAACGCAACGTCAAGATCGCGCCGGAAAGCTTCAGATTCACGCCGCCCAAGGGTGCGGACGTCATCAGTGAATGATCTTTTCGGCAAGCGCGAGCCTGCTGCACCGCTCGCCGAGCGGCTGAGACCTCACAGTCTCGACGAAGTCGTCGGCCAGAGCCATCTGCTCGGTCCGGGGAAGCCCTTGCGTCTCGCGTTCGAAGCGCGGAAGCCCCATTCGATGATCCTCTGGGGCCCGCCGGGCGTCGGCAAGACGACGCTCGCGCGGCTCATGGCCGAAGCGTTCGACGCGGAGTTCATCGCGTTGTCGGCCGTTTTCTCGGGCGTGAAGGACATTCGGGAAGCGGTGAATCGCGCGCAGCTCGATCTCCAGCAGTCGGGGCGCCACACGATACTTTTCGTCGACGAAGTCCACCGCTTCAACAAGGCGCAGCAGGATGCGTTTCTGCCGTTCGTCGAGCAGGGCCTGATCACCTTCATCGGTGCGACCACCGAGAACCCCTCGTTCGAAGTGAACGGCGCGCTGCTCTCTCGCGCCGCCGTATACGTGCTGCAGCCGCTTTCGGACGCGGAGCTCGAGCAGCTTTTCGCGCGTGCTCGGCGGGAAACGCCGGGGCTCGGCTATACCGACGCGGCCAGAAAGCTGCTCGTCGGTTATGCGGACGGCGACGCACGACGCATGCTCAACATGATCGAGCAGATGGTTACCGCCGCGGAAACGGCCAACCGCACCGAGATCGACGATGATCTCGTCAGGAACACCATCGCGCAAAGTCTCCGGCGCTTCGACAAAGGCGGCGACGCTTTTTACGATCAGATCTCGGCCTTGCACAAGTCGGTGCGGGGCTCTTCACCCGACGCTGCGCTGTACTGGCTCACGCGCATGCTCGACGGCGGCGCCGATCCGCTTTACGTAGGGCGCCGGCTCGTACGCATGGCGATCGAAGACATCGGGCTCGCGGATCCGCGTGCGCTGCGGTTCGCGCTCGACGCCTGCGAGACCTACGAGCGCCTCGGCTCGCCCGAAGGCGAGCTCGCGCTCGCGGAAGCCGCGATGTATCTCGCGATCGCGCCAAAAAGCAATGCGGGCTATGTGGCTTACAACCGCGCGCGCGAGCTCATCCGCAAAGACGGTTCGCGGCCCGTGCCGGAACATCTTCGCAACGCGCCCACGCGCCTCATGCGCGAGCTGGGTTATGGAAACGCCTATCGATACGCTCACGACGAGGAGGGGGGGTACGCGGCGGGCGAGCGCTACCTGCCCGAAGGTATGGCCGACCCGAAGCTCTACGAGCCGACGCCGCGCGGGCTCGAAGCGCGCATTCGCGAGCGACTCGATGAGCTCCGCGAGCTCGATCGCCAGGCTGCGAAAAAGAAAGACTGACTCGCCGCGGGGATCCTCAACGGTCGAAACTCCGCGATAATACGCGCTTTGTCCGCAGCACTCCGACCATGCTCGACGTTCAACTACTTCGCAGCGATCTCGAAGGCGTAGCACGCCGACTCGCCGATCGCGGCTTCACCCTCGATGTCGCCGCGTTCGAATCGCTCGAGCAGCAGCGCAAGGCGATCCAGACCGAGACCCAGGAGCTGCAGCAGCGCCGCAACCAGCTCTCGAAGCAGATCGGACAGCTCAAGGCGAAGGGGGAAGACGCGTCCGAGCTCATGGGGCAGGTGAACGCTCAGGCAGCCCGCCTGAAAGCGCTCGAGCAGGAGCTTGCGGAGCTGCAGATCCGGATCACGGAGTTCGTGCAGGTCGTGCCCAACGTGCCGCACGAGTCCGTGCCGCGTGGCACCTCGTCGGAAGAAAATGTCGAAGTGCGCCGGTTCGGCACCCCCCGCACGTTCGATTTCCCGGTGAAGGACCACGTCGACATCGGC
>DASRIK010000335.1:0-6498 GCA_035650035.1 Burkholderiales bacterium
TCGGCGGCGAGAACCCGGTGCTTCCCGGCAACTTCATCGCGCCACACGGGATGTGGGTGGACAGCCGAGGCGACATGTACGTCGGCGAGGTGGTGTTCAACGCCGGCGCCGTCAAGCGCATGGCGCCGCTCAAACCGCACGCATTCCAGAAATTCCGCCGCCGGGCCGGCTGAAGCGATCTAGCCCTTTTGGCCAACTGTTTCCTGCAGGAGGTACGCGCATTATTCGGTAGCAGTTCAATTCGCCGGACACAAGAATATGACTCGCATGCAGGGGCGGGGGCTGTCGAAAACTTCTTCCAAAGCGGCAGCTGCGGACCGGGACGACCGTGCGGTGCGCTCGATGCTGGCGTACTACTTTTCGATCGCGACCGCTCTTCCGGGGATCAAAGTCCCGAGCAAGCCGCCGCAAAGCGACGCTGAGAACACTCCAGCCGACGGTGTGCTGCGCCCACAGAATCAGAATGCGCACCTGAAGCCGATGTCCCCGGAGCGGTGATCGGGGCTCGCGAAGTAGCGTTTCGTCGCAGCGATCCGATCTCCCGCGTCGAAGCGCCCGCCGCCGCGAATGACTTTGCCATTCCCCTTCTGGGGGCCTTGCGGGTTGCGCGTATCGCTCCGGAGAAAGCTTTCTCCGTACCAGTCCGCAACCCATTCGGCTGCGTTTCCTGCCAGGTGGTGCACCCCGTAAGGACTTCTGCCACTGGCATGGGAGCCTACCCGCGAGAGCCCACCGTCGTAGGCCTGCGGCGAGGTGTTCGAAAAATTGGCGCGTTCGAGATCCGGCGATTGATCGCCCCACGGGAATAGACGGGCATCCGTGCCGCGTGCCGCCTTTTCCCACTCGGCCTCGGTCGGCAGGCGCTTCCCCGCCCACCGGCAATAGGCCTGTGCGTCGTGCCAATCGACGCCCACGGCGGGCAACTCGGCCGCCCGGTCGAGATCGACTTCGTCCCAGCCTTCGGGCGGCTTCACCGATCCCGTCGATTTGAGAAACCGGGCGTAGCGGCCGACTGTCACTTCGAATTTGTCGATGTAGAAAGCGTCCGTATAAATCTCGCGCCGTGGACTGTTCTCGTCGTCGCCCATGGTGAAAGCGCCCGCCGCGACAAGCACGGCCGGCGCACCGTCCTTTCCCGTTGTCTCGGCGCCGGGCGTGTGAGCGAGCCAGAGAACACCGGCGGCAATGGCGAACGCGGCAATGCCTGCTATACCCGCCAGCCCTTTCGTCAGCAGCGCACGCCGCCGTGCACGGTCGATGCGATACACGGCATCGACGACCATCGCCACGACGTTCCCTGGCGTTTGCAGCAGCGTGACCGACTTCAGAAAGTTGGGAAGGTCCTTCACGGCCGTGCGATCCAGTACTACCGGCAGCACGCGGCCGCCGGCGGTGCCCCAGGTCTTCTCCGCGATGTTGAGCTCGTTGATCGTGTAGCTGCCCGCGTCGAGCGCTTTGGCGCTCACCAGGAAGATGAAGAGGTCGGAGCGTTCGATGCCCCGGCGGATGCGACCGTGGAACTCGTCGCCCGGGGGCAGGTCTTCCCGATCGAAGAACACATCGTGGCCCTGCTCGGAAAGGGCGAGGCTCAACTCCTGGGCGACCGGGCGGTCTTCCGACGCGTAACTCAGAAAAATCTTCATCTCTTTATCTTTGCACGACAGCCGCGCGAAGTCCGCTAGACTTATCGCAGGCCCGCAACCCCGAACGTCCGCACAGGGCGATCCGGTGAAAAAGACGCGGCCCCGTCGGTATCGTTCGCGAGGAGGAAATCGGTGAGACGCTTTGGCGTGCCGGGCGCCTGCGGGCCCCTGGCTCTTTTGCTGGTGCTGTATGCGGCGACATTGCCCGCACAGACCCCCGCCGCTGCGGGCCACGAGGCAGAGGCAGCAAAGCAGACGGAGATCTACCAGAGCCGCGGAGAGAAGGTGCCGCAGGGCTATGTCATAGACAGGTCGCTCCTGTCGTACGCTTTTGTCCTGCCGGCCGAATTCACGCGCACGCTCGCGAGTCTCGGCCCGGGCGATCGCTGGCTCGATGTCGGGGCAGGCGAGGGCCGCGCCATCCTCGACTACGAGACGTCGAAATACGACGCCATGCTTCCGGGGCATCGTGGAAGGAAGGCGAAGGCTGTGGCGATGTCGATCGAAGACCGGCGAACCACACGCTGGCACGGGACCGCAACAGAGCTCGAGCCGGACCAGATCCGCTATCTCTTCGGGCGGCGGTTCCGAGAGTATTCCACGGCTGAGCTCGGCCCGTTCCAGCTGATTACGGACGTCGTGGGCGCGTTCTCGTATACCCGGTACCTTTCGTCTTTCATGGAGCAGACGCTCACGGTACTCCAGCCGAACGGCACGCTCTATACGGTGCTTCAGGACGTCCATTCCGAGTCGGGAAAGAATCGCCCCTACTACCCGGATTCATCGTTCCTCACGGAGCTCGTAAAGCCCGACGGCTCCGAGCTCAAGGTGTGCGAATGGCTGAAAAGCATCAGTTGCGTCGAAGTCACGTGCGAGCTCAAGCCGGATTTTCCGCCGCCGATCGAGGTCTATCGCGTGCGTAAAATCTGCGATGCGGTTACAGTGCCGGCTCTCGAGCTCGTGCACTTCCAGGCCGGCACGCCGCCCGAACGGCGCTTTCGCTTGATCGGGCCGGCACGGCCTTAACCCGCGCGGTTTCAGAACCATGATGCGAATGGCGAATCTCAGAATCTGCAGTTTGTGGGTGGTCGTCGTTCTGACGGCGATCGGCGGCTGTACGCGAATGGCACCCCTGCCGCCGGTGGACCGCGCTGCCCTCAAGCCGAAAACATCCGTCGAGCTGCAGCAATACCTCGTGGAGCACGAACCCGAGCTGGAGCTTTTCAAGTCGCGCGGACCGTTCGCCGTGTCTACCCAGCAGAACCGTGAGCTGCGCCTTTCCGCCAAGGAGCGAATCCAGTCCGACTGGTATCTGTCGGCGCCACCCGAAAAAGCGCCATTGGTGATTTTTGTGCACGGGCACGACAGCTCGAAAGCGGCGCATTCGAACCAGGCCGCGCACCTGGCCTCGTGGGGCATGCACTCCATGAGCGTGCAGCTGCCGCCCCGGGGTCCGTGGAGCAACAACGGCAGAACCCTTGGAAGGCTCGTTTCGGCGATCCAGCGCTCGCCCGGGATCATCGACAGCCGGATCGACCCCAGCAAGATCATCCTCGTGGGGCATTCGTTCGGCGCGACGGCCGTCGCGGTGGCGCTCGCCTCCGGTGCTCCGGCCGCAGGCGGCATCCTGCTCGATCCCGCCGCGATCGGCCGGGAAATTCCCAGCCTCCTGCGGCGCGTCGAGCGCCCGATCATGATCCTCGGCGGGGACGATGAGCTGTACTCCACCCGTAACCGGGAGTACTTTTTCAACTACATCCGGACCGGGGTCGCCGAGGTCTCCGTGAAGGACGCGATCCACGAGGACGCGCAGTATCCTTCGGATTACGCATTGAAAAATGGCGGGGTCGACCCCAATACCACCGAGGAACTGCAGATCGCGTTCGTCAGCGGCCTGACCGCGGCAGCCATGAGCCTTGCCGCGACGGGCGGGTTTGATTATGCCTGGACAAGCTTCGGTCCGGCTTTCGATAATGGGAAGTTCTTCAACCCCAAAAAGAAGTAACCGGCGGGGTTGGGAACCAAAAACGGAGGAGGGAATGATCGGGAAACGCAAGCTCGCGTTGGCTGTCCTGCCCGTGCTGTGGCTTACGGCGGGACATGCTGCAGCGCAGGACGCCGGGAAGTTCAGCGAAGAGCTCTCCAGACAGCAAAGCATCTACGCCACGGGTGAGGATAAGACGGGCTACACCGTCAACCGCCCGCTCGCCCATTACGCCGACGGGCTCGCGACGGGTTTCGACGGCGCTCTGTGGAAACTCGGTCCGATGGACCGCTGGCTCGACATCGGCGCGGGTGAAGGCAACGCGATACTCGATTACTACAACCCGCGCAACGGCTGGGACGGCGCGATAGCCAACGCGCAGGCTGTGGCCGTATCGATCGAAGACCGCAGAACGCCGCTGTGGCAGGAGACGATCAAGCGCGTCGGGCAGGGAAAGATCCAGTATCTCTTCGGCAAGCGCTTCGGCGCTTATTCCAACGACGATCTCGGACGCTTTCAGCTGATCACCGACGTGATGGGCGGCTTTTCCTACACCGACAATCTCTCGCGGTTCATGGAGCGGGCGCTCTCGGTGCTCGCGGTGAACGGCACCTTCTTCACCGTGCTCCAGGACATCGAGCGTGAAGACGGAACGAACCGTCCGTATTACGCGGGCGCACCTTTCCTTACCGAACTCAAGAAGGCCGACGGTTCGGACATGAAGATATGCGCGTGGTTGAAGCGCATCAGCTGCGTGCAGGTGACGTGCGAGTCACGCAACTGGGTGCCGCCGACCGAAGCGTTCCGCATCACGAAAGTGTGCGAGAACGTGAACGTTCCCGCGCTGGAGACGCTGCATTACAAGGCGGGCACGCCCCCCGAGCGGCGCTTCAAACTCACCGACGAAACCCCGGCGGCGCGCGTCGTGAGCAAAGGCGAAGGCGGAGGTTAGGGTCAAGGTTCCAGGGCGCGTTGCGGCGCGCTTCAGCATCACTCCGGCCCGACGAACCCGATATACGCGCCGCACGCGACGTCCGGCGTCGCGAGCATGGCGTGCTCGCCGGTGTTCCGTACACCCCGCGCAAGCGGAGGCAGTCCCCGCTCAGCCATCCAGCGCGCAGCCGCCCCCATGCTCGTCGTGCGATACAGCGCCTGAAACGGCCCCGGTCCGCGACGCTCCAGCGCATCGGTGGCGGGCCCCGCCGCGTAAGGCTGCGCGATCCCGAGTCCCGTCGGCCCGATCTGAAATACCGCCATGTTCGACATGATCACCGTGCCGCGCTGCAATGCCGGTGCAGGCATGCCGAGCACTTTCGCGTACTGTGCCGCGGCGGCTCCGGCGTCACGCGTGACGACGTACGCGCGCTCGAGCGTGTAGACGCCGTTCGGCTGATCGCCCGCGGGCACCTGCTTTCGTCGTTCCTCGAGCGGCGTGAGATGCTGGATGAAGAAAAGCGGCAGCGGGTCGCCCGGTCCCAGCACCGCGACTTTCCACTTCAGTTCCCGGCCGCCGGGTGTGCGCCGTGCGCCGGGCATTGCGTCGCTCACGTCGACGCCTCGGCCGCGCATTGCGGCGACGTCCGATTCGAGGTCGTCGCTTTGCACGATGATGTAGCGGATGCCGCCGCCTGCCTCGATGAATTCCGGCAAGCTCGGGCCCCAGCCTCTGCCGGTGCTCGCCGCCGCTTCGTATTCCGCCCGATCGCGGATCGCGAGCAGTTCGACGTAGTCTTCGCGATTGAACGCGATCGCGTTGTGCGTGCCCTTGCCGCTGTGCACGCCTCCCGGATGCATGTTGAAGCCGAGCTTTCGGTACTGCTCGGTGGCGCGCGCGAGATCCGGCACGCAGATCATCACGTGGTCTATGCGCGTGAACATGCTATTGAGGCTGGTAGCCGATCTGCTTTACCAGCTTCGCGTACATCACGATTTCCCTCCTGATGAGCGCGCTGAGCTCCTCGGGCGTCGAGCCGACCGCGTCGAGCCCCTGGCTGTTGAAGCGTTCTTTCACCTCCGGCGAGCGGAGAATCCTGACGAGCTCGTTCGAAAGCTTCGCGACGATCGGCTTCGGCGTTTTCGCGGGAACGATGACGCTATGCCACACGACCTGCTCGAAGCCGGGCAAGGTCTCGGCGATGGCCGCCACGTCCGGGTAAGTCGGGCTGCGCTTGGCGCTCGTCACTGCGATCGCGCGCAGCTTTCCTGCCTTGACCTGAGGCCCGCCTACGAGCGGGTTGATGATGAACGACTGCACTTCTCCGCCAACGACCGCATTCACCGCCTGTCCCGTGCCTTTGTAGCTGATCGCGACGGTCTTGATGCCGGCCATGTGGTTCAGCATCTCCATCGCCAGGAGATTGTTCGTGCCCGTCGTGGCGTAATTGAGCTGCCCCGGCTTCGCTTTGGCCAACGCGATGTATTCGGGTATCGATTTCGCGGGCACCGACGGATGGACCACCATCAGGTACGGGCCGGACGTGACCTGTGTGATCGGCTGGAAGTCCCGTATCGGGTCGTACGGCAGCTTTTTGTAGACGCTCGGGTTGATCGTGAGACCCGCGGATGTCGCCAGCAGGAGCGTGTAGCCGTCCGGCAATGCCTGCGCACCGATCTCGAATCCGACGATGCCGCCGGCGCTTCCGCGGTTGTCGACGATGACCGGCTGCCCCCAGCTCTCCGTCAGCTTCTGGCCCAGCATGCGCGAGAGAATGTCGCTGGGACCACCAGCGACGAACGGCGCGATGAAGCGGATCGGACGGTTGGGGTAATCCCCCGCCGCATCGGCCGCGCGCGCGGTCGGGATGGCGCAGGACATGACGCACACCAGCAACCCATAACCTGCCTTCTTCATTGCACCTCCTCCCCTTGTTT
>DASRIK010000336.1:0-7743 GCA_035650035.1 Burkholderiales bacterium
AACACCGAATAACCGGAGCAGCGCGGTCACTTTTCAAGGCAAGTCGGGCACACGCTACCGTTTCCAGGCCTGGCCGATGGATACCAAGTTCAAGGCGGCAGGGGGTATCTACATCGTGACAAAGCGCGAATGCCTGGACCGGACGTTCCCAACGATGGCGACTCATCGTTGCCTTGCAATTGGCCAGACAGCCAACTTCGCTGCCTCAGTGCTCACAAAGCCGGAGCTGAGCAAGCTCACCAAGCAAGGCGCGAACTGCATCTGCGTCCATGCCGTGGCAGACGAGGTACGCCGTCTCGAGATCGAGAAGGATCTCATCGAAGGCAACGAACAGTGGGGCGGGCAGCTGCACTATCTGTTTCGCGCCGAAGTTCCGGGACGGGCGCCCGGGATATCAGACGAGTCTTAGGGCAGGGCTCTTACGGCAATGTGACAAAAAGTGGAGATCCAATGAAAACTGCAGAGATTTATTCGCTGCGCGCACAGACCGCACATGGCTTTGTCTGGAAATGGCGGCCTATCAATCGCGCGAAGAGCTCATCGATGGCTTTCGTGACTTACGAAGACTGTGTGGCCGATGCGCAGAAAAGTGGCTATACCGTGTCCCTCCGGCCGCCGACCGCTTGAGCGAAGGCGATCATTCATTTGTAACCGACCAGAGCAGCGGCGCTGCAGGGACTCCGGGCTGTGACGTTGGGGACCACTCCTCATCTGGACACCTGCTGCCCTCAGTGCACCCGGCGCTGATCATCGCGGGTTCAACCGCCGGTCGGCCTGTATGGCAATGACCTTGGAAACACCGGGCTCAAAGCCGTGCCGCACCGCGTCTCCCATGACGTGAATAAACGAATCGAAGCGATCAGGGCTCTCGCTCGTCCTGTTCAGTGTCACGTTGCGCCACCACCATCTGCCGTTGATGTTCTGATAGAACTCCCACTCCTCCATGAGCCTCTCCACACCGGAAGGGAAGCAATCCGCAATCCGGGAGTCTTTCACCCGTTTCACGCAGAAGCGTGTCTGGTAAGGATGCAGCTTCAGCAATGATGACAGCGTGTGGTCAGCGGCCGTAACGACAGCCTCGGCGCTGTGTCTACGTTCCCTTCATATCTGAGCTTCCCTCCAGCTCAATTACACAGTGGCCTGACGGTTCTCAGCGCCTCCAGCACGGCGAGTCCTTCACCCGTAGCCATCAGACGCGCCGGTATTCTCAATCCGAGCAGTTGCTGCGGCGAACTCAGCCAGGCGAAAGCCTCATCTTCGCTGCACAAGTTCTTAAGTTCGAGGTTGATCTGCTCGTGCAGCGATGCCATAGTCAGGCTCCCTTGAATGTGCGGCTCATGTGAACGGATGCGGCAACGCCAAGCGCAGGCGGTTGAGCAACGCATAAGCGGCGCTGCCCGGGATATCTGACTTAACCGTGAGCTCGAGCATCGTCGCTCCTGCGAGCCCACTTGATAGTCTTCGATTTGGTGGGCCGCGCCGTTGAGGCGGAAATTCCATTGTCTGGCGCAGAACCTCCTCGTGGGGCGTCCTGCCGCGAGACCAACGCAGGACGAATTCCTGCGTTCGCGCACTCGCCATCTCTACAAACGGCATGTGTATCCGGCGGGGGTCCCGGTCGATCGACAGAAGACCCATCAGTGAGCCGCCCTTGGCGATCTCGATGAAACCGAGCGGCGGATAGAGAAGAACTTATGAAGCAACCGCCATGCCCGCATAGCGTCCCCACGACAATGGCCCAGTAACCACACACGCCCGGAAGGGTGAGATGACTGATATGCCGCCGCGCGCCCTGTCATGGTTGAAGACCGAGTGGCCCCTATATTTCAATGCCGCAACGGCGATTGCCTTTCTGGAAGGCGGCGAGTACCTGCTCGATGACTTGTCGCACCCGGTGCGATTTGCATTCGCGTTGACGTGGGTTGTGCTCGTAGTGCTTTTCTCGGCGTTCGCCGTGGTGAGGCACGCGGAGCATCTCGCCGCCAGACTTGGCGAGCCGCTCGGTACGCTGATTCTGACCCTGGCCGTCACGGGCATCGAAGTGATGATTATTGTGGCGACAATGTCGACCGGGAACGGCAGTCCGACGCTCGCACGAGACGCGATGTTTGCGATCGTCATGATCGTGCTGAATGGCCTCGTCGGGCTGACTTTACTCATCGGCGGTCTTCGCTACCACGAGCAGGATTACAACCTGCAGGGCGCAAGCGCATTCCTCGCCGTGATTCTTCCTCTCGCGGTTATCGGACTCGTGCTCCCGAGCTTCACGCAGTCCGCCCCTGATCAGGCGTTCTCGCCGATTCAGGCAGGTGTCTGGGCGGTTATTTCGGTCGCGCTATATGCCGTGTTTCTGGGAATTCAGAACGTCCGACACCGCGCGTACTTCCAATCCAGCGTCGCCGATGAGGCGACTGAAGCGGCTGGTCTGACAAGCGCCCGCGAGGGCTCCTTTGCGATCGCGTACCACACGGTCCTCCTCATCGTCTACATGGTGTTGCTCGTTCTGCTGTCGAAACAGATAGCAGTGCCGATCGACTTCACAATTCGAATTCTGGGAGCCCCTGTCGCGCTCGCTGGATTTCTCGTGGCGGTGCTGGTGCTATCCCCTGAGGCTATGAGCGCGGTGCGAGCCGCTTTCGCCAATGATCTGCAAAGATCTGTGAACATATTGCTCGGTTCAGCGTTGGCCACGATCGGCCTTACGATCCCGGCGGTGCTCGCGTTCGGGCTTCTCACGAAACGCAACATCATTCTCGGACTCGAGCCGATCGATATGACCATGCTCGCACTGACCTTGCTTCAGAGCACGATGACGTTCTCGAGCAGTCGCACGAACGTTCTACTCGGCGCGGTGCACCTCCTGCTGTTCTCTGTCTATCTGCTGCTCATCTTCCAGAGGTAAGCATCAGCATGCACTCCGCAAAAGAGCGTATAGTCTGGACAAGTCCCCCCACAGTGAATACCGGCCGGGCATTCTCAGCCCGCGCACAGGCCCATAAGGTAAACGGACCTCCTCGGTGGCCATGAACGGCGCGCGCGGTACCGACCGCATCGGCCTTCGCGTTCGCATTCGGAAGGATGCATGTAATGGTTATCAGAGTGGAAGACATCCGCTGGTTGCGACTGGCGGCTCGCAAGTGCGGAAGCGACGCGATTCCGAGCGCCACCGCCGCGAAACTCATCGACGCTCAGCTCAACAGGTCGGAGCGCCGCAAACGCTGCCTCAAGATCACGAAACGCGGCGAGATTGCTCTCGTGCGCCTGGGATGAACCAAATGACACTTGCGCGACCGGATAGGACAGTGGGCCGAGTCGTGCTCGGGCCCCGGCTTCTCGGTAAAGAGTACGTGCGCATCGTGGCGAGAGCCGACGGGTCAGGGCGTATAGAGCTTTACGACAGAAACACGAAATCGTGGCAGGACGCTCTGGAGCGATGCACTTTCAGCGATGTCTGGAGCGCCCCTACAGGCGCTCATGCGAAGCATCTCGCGCTGCTGTAGTCGAGGCACTAAGATCCTGCCGACGGCGCGCTCGCGTCGCGAGTGCCGCGCTGTCCGATGAGGCTCGCCATGGCGGCACCGACGAGCATGGCGGCAACGAAGAGCACGATACGCTTGTTGCCGGTGATGAGATCGGTCACGGCCGGACCCGGGCAAAGTCCCACGAGTCCCCAGCCGATGCCGAATAGCGCGGAACCTGCGACGAGCCGTCGGTCGATAGTCAGGGCAGCAGGCAACGCGAAGCGCGACGTCACGAGAGGGCTCTGCCGGCTGAGGGTCCAGCGGAACGCCGGCAGCGTTACCGCCAGCGCAGCGAACATGACAACGAGCAGCGTCGGGTCCCACCGCCCCGTTATATCGAGAAATGCGAGCACCTTGGCGGGATTCGACATGCCCGAGATGACGAGCCCGAGTCCGAAGAGCGCACCGCACACGAGCGCGAACGCAAGCTCGAGCCATCTCTGACGAGATTGGTTTTCCATCATGAGCTAGCCTGCCACATTGCGCGCGACAAACACCGTCAGCATCGCCGCAGCGATGAAAACGATCGTTGCGGCGATCGAGCGTTTCGACAAACGCGCGATACCGCAGATGCCATGACCGCTCGTGCAGCCGCCTGCGAGCCGCGTACCGAAACCGACGAGCAGGCCGGCAACGAGAGTCGTGGGCAGTGAGGCTGTCACCGTGACCGCGAAAAGCTCGCCACGCACGAGCCAGTAGATCGCCGCACCGATCCACAAGCCGATGACGAAAGCGGCGCGCCACGCCACGTCACCCGGCGTGCGTATGAGCAGTCCCGAGACGATGCCGCTTACGCCGGCGATGCGGCCGTTCGCGAGCAGCAGCAAAACCGACGCGATTCCTATGAGCGCGCCGCCAACGGCGCCGCTCAGGGGTGTGAAGGTCGATTCGATCATGGTGGCATCACCTTTCGCCGATCACGTGACGCTGCCTGAGGAGACCTGCTCGAGCGCGCGAACCGTGCGCTGGACCGCCGGGGTGTCGGCGCGCGGTTCGGCTGTCGCCGGGAACTTCACGGTCACCACAGTTCCGTCGGCGCCGTCCCTGGATGACAACTCGACGCTTGCCGCATGCTGGTCCGCGATCTCTTTCACGATCGCGAGGCCGAGTCCACTGCCTTCCGAGCCGCTGCCCGGCACGCGGTAATAAGGCTCGAAGACGCGTTCACGCAAATGCGGCGGAATCACGGCTCCGCGATTCGCAACAGACATGCTCACCGCGCTATCAGCCGCGCGGACGGTGACTTCGATCGTGCTGCCTTCGGGGGCATAACGCGACGCGTTGTCGAGAAGATTCACGATGAGACGCTGAATCTTCTCGGTCTCGCCGAAAACGAACGCGTTTGCCGCACCGGCGTGCTCGATGAGCTTCAGGTGCTGGGACTTCGCTTCGCGCACCGTCTCCATATTACCGCTCGTTTCGCGCACCAGATCCGCGAACCGGATGTGCACGCGTTGCTCGTGATCGCTCGCATTCTGGGTGCGGCTGTATTCGAGCATCTGAACCGCCAGCTTGGAGGTGCGATCGAGGCTCTGTCGCAGCTTTCTCAGCGATTCGGCGCGATCCGCATCGCTTTCGGCGCGCGCAATATTATCGGCGTGGATCTTCATCGCTGCGATCGGCGTGCGCAATTCGTGGGCGGCCGCATCGGTGAAGCGGCGCTCGCGCTCGAAAGCGAGCGCCACACGGCGAAGCAGGTCGTTCAATGCGCGCACGACGGACGCAAGCTCCCGCGGCACGTCGCGCAGCTCCACCGTGCCGAGAGCATCCGGCTGGCGCTTCTCGATGTGAGCCGCGAGCTGGCGAAGCGGGGCGAGCCCATAGAATACCAGCACGTTCACGAGAACCAGAAGCACCGCGGCCCCGACGATCAATGGCGTCATCACCGCGACGCCCAGGTCGTGTATGAGCTCGTCGCGAACTTCGTTCTTTTCGGCGACCTGGATCCAGGTATTGCCGGACTGGAGTACGAAAACGTGATAGGGAACTCCGTCGACGATTTCGCCGCTGAAGCCGGCGACGTTGCGGCTGAACGCGCGCGCCGGCGCGGACATGGAGCGTACCAGCAAGCGGCCGTCCTCGCCCCACACCTGGAAGGCGATTTTCGTTTCGTACGGATGGCCAAGCGCGCTTTCGTGCCCGCTCGCGTGTTCCAGCTCCCTCGGTAACGCGATAACGAGTGGGGTTGCGATCGTGGCATGCTGCACCTGACGCGCGACCAGTGCGTCCAGCACGCGCGCCGAAGTTGCCAGACGCGCGCCGAAAACCTCTTCGGACTCGTGCTTGGCGACTTCGTAACTCCACCAGCCCGTGCTGCCGAGGATCAGCACGAGCGCGAACAGAATACCGATCAGGAGGCGGGCGCGGATGGACCGGGTGCGCAGCACGGCGGGACGCCCTACAGCGGGTCGATACGATAGCCGATGCCTCGTACCGTCTTGATCACTTCCGGATAGAGCTTGCGGCGGAGATTGTGCACGTGGACGTCGATCGTGTTGCTCCCGACGTCCGACTCCCAGCCATAGATCGCTTCTTCGAGCTGGCTGCGGCTGAAGACCTGATTGGGGTTTTCGACGAGCTTCTTCAGAAGCATGAATTCGCGCCTTTGCAGCTCCACTGGTGCTTCCGCGTACTCGACCGACATCGCGCCAAGGTCGACCACGAGCTCACCACGACGCACTTGATTGGTGGACACGCCGCTGCGGCGTCTTTCGATTGCGCGGATACGGGCGAGCAGCTCTTCCAGGTCGAACGGCTTGACGAGGTAGTCGTCGGCGCCCGTATTCAAGCCTAACACGCGGTCACGCGTCGCGTCGCGCGCGCTCAAAACGAGCACCGCAGTCGAGTTGCCGCGCGAACGAATCTGCCTCAGCACTTCCATGCCGTCGAGCTGCGGCAGGCCCAGATCGAGGATGATCAGATCGAACTCGGCGCTGCTGGCGGCGCGAAGCGCGGAGCGGCCGTCGCGTACCCATTCGTGCGCGTAATGGGCACGCGCCAATGCGTCATCGAGGCCGGAACCCAGCAGCTCGTCATCTTCGACCAGCAGGATCCTCATCGTTTCTTTTCGTGGATTTTCTGGAGCAGCTCTTTCACTTCCCTGCGGCGGCCTTCGTCCGCGAGCTTCCGGCCTTCACGCGGGGGCGCCTGCAACGCCTTCTGCAATGTGCGCTCGGCACCTGCGTAATCCCCCGAACGGAACAGGAAGTCGCCATAAAAATAGTTGGGGTCGATACCGTTCGGATTCAATGCCAGCCCTTTTTGCAGAAGCATCTGGGCCGTCGCGTCATCGCCGAAACCCAACGGCCATCCCGGTACCTGATAGTACAGCGATCCAAGGCTGGTATAGGCGGATCCGTCCAGTGCCCCGGGATTGATCGCAATCGCGCGCTCGAGCGACTTGCGTGCGCTCTTTGCAAGCGAAAGCGCCCCCAGCCCGCCTTTTACCCCCGCGTGGCTTGCCTCGACGATGCCGTGCCAGATCGCGGGCTCCGCATGATTCGGATATTGCGCCATGATTTTTTCGGAAGCCTTGGTGAGCTTCTCGAACTGCGGTTCTCTGTCTTTCGCGGGCACGTCGTACTTGATTCGCTCCCACTCCTGCCGCACCCGTGCCACGTCCTCTTCCATGCCTGCCCACGCCGTGCCGCTCAACGCGAGCGCCATGCACAACAATACGGCCTCTTTCATAGCTCGACTCCCTTGTGTTCGAGCGGTGGCTGCCCACGGCCCGGAAAATGTCTGCGTATGGTGTTCAACTGATGGCGGATCGCGCGGTCGTTCACGCCTGGCATGAGATGGTTGAGGAAAACGAAGAGGCGCTCCGGGAAACCGAGCTTGCGCTCCCAGCCTTCGTGTGCAACGAACTTCACCAGCATGCGCGCGACGTGCTCCGGCGTGTCTTCCCGCCTGTTGAGCTCCCGATTCATTGCGGAGATGGCCGCCGTGGTGAGCGGCGTGCGAGTCGCCCGCGGCGCGAAATAACGCACTGCTACCTCCGTATCGGAAAGCTCGCGCCGCAGCGCCTGCGAAAATCCGCGCAGGCCGAACTTGGTCGCGCAATACACCGCGAAACCGGGATAGCCGAGATAGCCGAAAATCGACCCGACGTTGATGACCTGCGCCCGCGGTGCTTTCTTCAGTAGCGGCAGCAGGGATTGTGTGAGCTGAATCGGCGCCAGGAGATTGACGGCGATCAGACGATCGATCGTCGCCGTCGATT
>DASRIK010000337.1:0-3954 GCA_035650035.1 Burkholderiales bacterium
AGATAGAAGCTCGTGAGATAACGCGGCGCGGGCTTCAGGTTCGCGAGCTCGCCGTGGAAAAACATGCAGCACACGAACAGCCCGACCGAAAAGAGCGCGACGGATTCCTTGATGTCATGCAGCGCACGGTCGGCGTGGAGCGCCCAGGCCATGGCGCCGACAACAACCAGAAGCGGTCCGAGAAAGATGTGGCGCTTGTACCAGCCCCGGCCCTCGAAGCACAGGATGAACGTGACGAGGTACAGCGTGAGCGGCAGGATCCAGAGAAACGGAACGGACGCGACGTCGTGCGTGATGTGGTTCGTCACGCCGAGCAGCATGAAGGAGCCCATGGCCGAAAGAATGAGCCAGAGGATGAAGTCGCCTGATGTCGGTCGCGGCCCGTCGTTCAGGTGCGAGACCGTTGCCGCCGCCGCTCTTGAGGAGAGCTGCGAGCGAAGACTGTAGATCGCGGAAGCTGTGCACAGCGCCACGAAAAGAGCGTATCCCGCGCTCCAGCCGTAGGACTGGTTGACCGTGCTGATCCATGGCTCCACCACGAACGGATACGAAACGAGCGCGAGCAACGATGCGAAATTCGACAGTGCGAAAAGCCGATATACGGTCCCCGCCGGGAAGCTGCGTGCAAACCAGGCCTGCACGAGCGGACCCGTCGTGGACAGAAGAAAGTACGGCAAGCCGATCGTTGCACCCAGCAGCCCGAGGATGCGCATCGTCGGTTCTTCCTCGCCACTGGGCTTCCACGCCGCGTCGGCGATGATAGGCAGCGACACGACGCTCACCAGCAGCAGAGTGACATGCAGCGCGGCCTGCCGGCCGGGTTTCATCCGCCGGGTGGTCCAGTCGGCATAGGCATAACCGAACAGCAGGAGGAACTGGAAAAACACGAGGCAGGTCGTCCAGACGGCAGCCGAGCCTCCGAACCACGGCAGGATCTGCTTCGCCATGATGGGCTGGACGAGAAACAGCAGGAACGCGCTCGTGAAAATCGTCAGCGCGTAAACGATCATTTCATTCGGGAGAGTCGTTCTTGAAGACGGGGCATTATACGGGCACCTATCTGTTTGCGAGGTCGAGAAGTGTTGCCGTGAGCACGCGCGCGCCTGCTGCCAGGTCTTCGGGCTTCGCGTTCTCGGCTTCGTTGTGGCTCACGCCTTTCTCGCACGGTACGAAGATCATTCCCGTAGGGCAGACGCGCGCCATGTAGTTGGCATCGTGGCTTGCGCCCGACGGCAGACGCATGTTCGGAACGGCCAGCGTATTCGCCGCCTGTTCGATGGTATTCACGACGTCGGTATCGAATACGCACGGATCGTCGTGGAGTGTCGGTGTTACTTTGACTTCGCATACGCCGGCCGCCTTCCGCGCGAGCGGCTCGACCGCTTCGCCGAGCCCGCGGATCGTCGCCACGTCGGGATGGCGTATGTCGACTGAAAAAAGCACATGACTCGCGACAGAGTTCGGCGAATTCGGTGTGACGAGCACGCGCCCGACGGTAAAGCGCAGCACATCGGCCGGATCGTGCGTAAGCTCGCGCAGTGCGTTGATGATGTCCACCGCCGCGCGAAAAGCATCTTTCCGCAGCGCGAGCGGGGTTGTTCCCGCGTGGTCGGTCTTGCCGGACACTTCGATGTTGAACCAGCGAAGTCCCTGGATGCCCGTGACGACGCCGACGGTCTTGCCCTGCATTTCGAGCAGCGGCCCCTGCTCGATATGTGCTTCGACATACGCAGCTGCGGGCGCGTTGAACGCGCGCGCGCGGGCGTCCGGGAGTGCAGCGAGTGTTTGCGCGAGCGCATCCTTCAGCACGATGCCCTCGTTGTCCGTCACGGAAATTATTTCGTCGAGCGAGCGAGCGCCTGTATAGACGGCGGAACCCATCGTGCACGGCGCAAAGCGTCCGCCTTCCTCGTTGCTCCATGCGACGAGCTCGATCGATCTTCGTGTTTTCACGCCGGCCTCGTCGATCGCCTCCAGCGCTTCCAGGGCAGCGAGCACACCGTACATACCGTCGAATCTGCCGCCGCGCGGCTGGCTGTCCATGTGGCTGCCGCTCATGACCGGCGGCGCATCCGACTCGAGTCCGGGCCGGCGCACGAAGAGATTTCCGATCGTGTCCATGCTCACGCTGAAGTTGCGTGCGCGAGCCCAAGAAACGAGCAGATGACGCGCACGGATGTCTTCGGCGGAAAATGCCGCGCGATTCACGCCGTTGCCGGGAATGGCCCCGATCTGCGCCATGTCCATGTGGCGCTTCCAGAGCCGCGCTGCGTCGACGCGCTGAACCGCGTCCTGATGATCTTCCCTCATTCCACTTTGACGCCTGCGGTGCGTGCGACCTTGCCCCATTTCGCGACGTCTTCCCTGATGCGGGCGGCGAGCTCGGCTGGCCCGCCGGGTGTGACAAATCCGCCGACGGAGAGCAGACGATCTTTCAGTTCCTGCTGCGCGAGGGCTTTCTGGACGTCACCGTTCAGCTTGACGATGACTTCACGCGGTGTGGCGGCAGGCACCATCAACCCGAACCACGAATCGGCTTCGAATCCCTTCAGTGATTCGCCGATCGTCGGCACGTCAGGCAACGCTGGCGACCGCCTGGATGACGCGACCCCGAGCGCGCGCACTCTGCCCGTCTTCACGTGCGGCAGCGCGGAGGGAATGCTGTCGAAGAACAGCGCGACATTGCCGGCCATCAGATCGGCAATGCCCGGCGCGCTTCCTTTATACGGAACGTGCAGGGCCTTGAATCCCGCCATCTGCTTCAGCATCTCCTGCTCGAGATGCGAGAGCGTGCCTGGTCCCTGGGAAGCGAAGTTGAGCTCGCCCGGCCGGGATTTGCCGAGCGCGATCAGCTCTTTCACGTTTCGCGCGGGCAGCGTCGGGTGCGCGATGAGTATGTGAGGGACGTTCCCGACGAGCGACACGGGCGCGAGATCTTTCTCGAGGTTGTAGCCGAGCTTCGTATACGTGCTCATGCCGATTGCATTCGTCGTGATGGGCGCCATGACCGCGGTGTAGCCGTCCGGTGCCGCCTTTGCCGCGAGCTCGACACCGAGGTTGCCGCCGGCGCCCGGACGATTGTCGACGACGAGCTGGTGTCCCCACGCATCCCCGAGCTTCTGCCCGAGCGTGCGGGTGAGGAGATCGGCCGCGCCGACCGGCGGAAATGGCACGATCACGCGGACCGGCTTCGTCGGATACGCTGCCGGGCTCGTCTGCGCAACCGCCGGTGAAACCGCGATCGCAGCCGCGGCCAGGAGCGCCCGTCGAAAGATGTGTCTTTCCAGGCCCAGTGAGCGAAACATGTCGCCTCTCAACGTGGTTGGGGATGAGCGGTTTACAGCAGTCACGCAGGTTTTGAATTTCGTCCCGATCGTATTCACGCCATTGCAGCGCTTCCGGCGCGCCGCGGCGCCACATCCGTCGTCATGGCGTTGTGCAGCACGCGCACGTCCGTAAGCTTCTCGAAATCCTGGATCAATCCATACACGGCGGCAGTACGATCCGGAGATAGCACGCGAAGAGCGCAGTTTTCGAATTTCTCCCCGAGCCTTTCTTTCGGGAGCGGATTGTCCGAACTCCGGCCCGCTGCACGATCGACTTTCGCCGTAAGGCTCGTCCCACCGCGCAGCGTCACCTTGACCTCGGCACCGACGTGATTGTCGGCCGGAAACTGTTCCGTGCCGTAGGGCGCGGCCTCGACGAGCGCCATGAGTTTTCGCACCTGCGGGTCTTTGTAGGTTTCGCCTTCGAAGTGCTCTATCGTGACTTTGCGATCGACGAGCGCGCGCGCAACGCAGTACTGAACGCTGAACTTCGCGTCTTTCGTGCTTTGCGGATCGGGGCGGTTCGTATGCTCCAGCCGGCGCGCATGTGTCCAGCTCTGAATCCGCTGGACGGCGTCGGGCTTGAGATCGTGCGTTCGCACGAGGTCGAGCATCGCGTCGATGGCGG
>DASRIK010000338.1:0-3791 GCA_035650035.1 Burkholderiales bacterium
AAACGTTCGACGCAGACGAATCGATCCAGCCGATTCGCACACGTCATCATACGCACGCCGCTGTGTCATCGCGCGTACGTAACACTACGTAATCTGTGCGCCGCTGTAATCGCCGCGCATACCGTAGCACTACGTACTGCCCGGGACCGTGTGCCGTAAGTCCTAACTCCGCAAGACTGAGAAGACTAACTTTGAGCGCAGAGCAAGGGGCATGTTGCCCTGGCCGACTGATAACGAAAGCTGCAACGCACCGGCTGGGGAAGGTAGCTGGTTTGCAGCACTAGAACGAGAGGCCACGATGTCTGTTTTCGGAATGCTGAACCTGGGAGAGGGCTTTAAAAAGCATTTCGAAGTCGTTCCCGCGACGACTGTTGAGCTCAAGGACCAGGTGTACCGGATTCGTCACAGCGTCTACTGTGAGGAGCTCAAGTTCGAACCTGTCCGCACAGATGGGCGCGAGATGGACGAGTACGATGCGCACGCACTCCACTGCCTGCTCCGTAACGTTCGCAATGGCGAATTCGTCGGCTGCGTGCGTTTGATCAGAGCGCGGGCCGACGAACCTGCGTACCCGTTGCCTTTTGAAAAAAGCTGCACGACCACGCTCGATCGAAGGATCATCGATCCGCAAGAGATACCTCGTGAGACGATCGGTGAAGTATCGCGACTCGCTGTGCTGAGCAAGTACCGGAAGCGGCGCGGCGAGGCAGAAAACCCGGTGGGTCTGAGCAACAGCTTCGGTGATACGCAGCGACCGCGCTTTCCCTACATTCCTGTCGGTCTTTACCTTGGCATCATCGAGCTGTCGCTGCGTCACGGCATCAATACGATCTTCGTTCTGACGGAGCCACGCCTCGCGGCCCACTTCGCCCGCCTCGGCGTGCAGGTGAGACAAATCGGAGGACCTGTCGAGCACCGCGGGCTTCGCATTCCGTCAGTCATGGATTGCCGAAGCATCGTGGATGGCCTGAGCTTCGTGACGCGTCCGCTCTACCGCGTGATTGCTGAGCAGATCGACCATCAATTGGCCGCCGACCATCCGCGGATTGCCGCCGTCGCCTGAGCGCGCTAGCCGGAGCTAGCCGGAGCTAGTCGGCGCTGAGCGCGTCTGGATGCCTGCGCCAGCGGTAGCAGCAGGACATACCGAACCCACAGAAGCTACCCAACGCGAGAGCGGCTCGCCACTCGGATGTCCTGCAGCCGCGCGTCTACGGCGCACGCTAAAAAAAGCGTGCAACTCGCGCGCACATGCGTATAATCACGCCGGCTGCTGCCGAACAGGGAAAACGCCCTCAGCGAACCAAAATAACCCGTTCGGCTAAGAAATGGCCAGCTCTGGCCAGCTTTAACGCGGCAGTTGCTTGTTGGGCGATCGCGCAGGGGAATATGTAAAAAGTGCAGGCCGTTGGCGCGGTCGTGCTTTGGATCGGGTCGAGAGGTCACCTGTCCTGCGTTGCGCCGCGGCCCGATAGAAATCAAGCATCTCGGATATTTCCCGAGTGAAGGTTCCAGCGTTTTTGCTCATCACTTGCGTCCACGAAGCCTAAATAAGTTACCGAACCTTGCAGGTTTCGTGCCTACCAGTATAGCAGTCTACGCTTCTCGGCCGCTATGTTTGCGGCCGCGGACAGGGCCTTGGTTGGCGCCCGCGCGATACCGGTGGTTGTCCCAAGCGAGCACAGCGCGCGACCGCTTTTTTGAGGGCTTTAATAAATGGGGCATCACCGCGAGCTCGCCCAGTGCAGCCGTCTGCACGGGGCGAGGAACGGCAGCGTCAGCGCCGCCGGCCTGCATACATCCTCCGATCGCGACGAACACGCGTTAGCTGAAAATCAGATCGGGCATCTCCTGCTCGATCGAAACGATTTCCAGATCCGTTTGGCAGATGCCGGCGCTGCAGAAGAAAGCCACGCCCTCATCCACCGCATGTACACACGCCGGGGCTACAAGCTCAGCGCCCCGGTGGCAGCGTTACAAACGATGCACGAAATCACGCTGCAGGCCTGCCGCGAGCACACCGTCTTCGGCACGCTGAGCGTTCGATTCGACTCCAATCGGGGCCTTGGCGCCGATGCGCTTTATCGCGATCAGATCGACGAGTATAGAAGCGACGGCGCGCGAGTCGCTGAGCTCACGCGTCTTGCCGTCGACCCGGAATTTGGCTCGAAAGAAGTGCTCGGCGGCCTTTTCCACCTTGCCTATGTGTTCTGCGGTCCCGTGCGCCAGATCGATGACGTGTTCATCGAGGTCAACCCGCGGCACGTTCCTTTTTACCGGCGGATGCTCGACTTCACCGCTGTTGGCGCCTGCAAGATCTGTCCGCGCGTGGCAGCGCCGGCGATATTGATGCATGTGAAGGTCGCCTACGTCGGCGCTCAGGCCGCGCGATGGGGCGGCCAGCCCGGAGCCGCCACCCGCTCGCTTTATCCGTATTTTTGCTCGGCTGGGGAAGAGGACGACGTAAGGAGCCGCATCGCCGAGCTCTACGAGCCTGCCGCTTCCGCAGCACCGCAGCCCGAGGGATTGGCGTTGCGCCGCCAGCCAACCCGATCCTCGCCGTCGGAAGCGGACCGCAGCACCGTGCCCCGGAGCGCCTAGCGCAGCACTCAGCGGTCGCGGTCCGACAAGCCGCGATCGACATCCGATGTGTTGTGGCGCGCTCGCCTCTGCGCACGGCGCGTGCGAGTGTTGCGCGCATGCGCGTGCGATAAGACCCTGCCTAAAGCGCTGGATTTCTGTATATTTGCGGTACAAAACATGCTATAGCAGATGTTCGTACCGAGAATTTGCATATGTGGCTAAGAAAAGCATATTCGCTGGCCGTGGTGTGCGGCATCGCGGCCGGGTTTTCCTCCCTCTTCCCGCTTTCGGCTACGGCGCAGAGCAGCGGTGCCACTGCCGTCGCGACAAGCGTCGGCAAACGAGTGGACTTTCGCGGAGCTGCCTCGGGACGCGACGTCCAGCAGATGGCCGATTGGGCCGTGCGCTCGGGCGATCATCAGCGCCTGCCTTTCATCATCGTCGACAAGGTGAACGCTACCGCCACGGCCTTTGACGCTTCGGGCCGACTGATCCGTAGCACGCCGGTGCTGATCGGGATGGGCGTTGGCGACACGTTCGCGCCGGGCGTGCTCGAGCTGGACATGTACCAGACGCAGCCGTGGCAGCGCATTACGCCGGCCGGCCGGTTTTTCGCGGAAGAGGATCTCAACCTCAAGGGCCAGAGAGTCCTCTGGGTCGACTACGATGCGGGCATTGCCATCCACAAACTGTCCGCAAAAAAAACCAGCCAAAAACGGCACGCACGCCTGGCGTCACCGAATCCCGCGGACCATCGCATCACATATGGCTGCATCAATGTCCCGCCGGCGTTCTACGATCAAGTCGTCCACCCGAATTTCAGGGCGAAGGGCGGTATCGTTTACGTCCTGCCAGACTCCACGCCGATCAAATCGGTATTCAAGTCTTATGATGGCGGCAGCCCGTCCTCCTCGCCTCCCGTGCAGCAAAGCGCGAACGAAGACGTGCTTCCGGTCACGCGTCGGTTCTAGCGTCGGCGCTTCGCGCGACGAGGTTCCACCAGAGACCCGCACATGAGCGTATCGACTCCTCTCAAATTCTGTTACCACGGGCAGCACTATCGGCCGCGCGAGCAGTTCAAGGCGTTGCCGGGCGGCACGCATCGGCGCGAAGTCTGCGCGGACTGCTACGCCAAGATCATGGCTGACCGAAAACAGAAGCGGAAAAAGGCCGGCGCAGGGTAACGCCTCGCTCAGTGCCGCAGCAGCTCG
>DASRIK010000339.1:0-12977 GCA_035650035.1 Burkholderiales bacterium
ACCGTCGCGCCGATACCCGCATGAACGTCGGGCATCGCTGCAACGTGGTGATGGATGATCGGCAGCTTCGAGAGATTGACGAGCTGCTGACGGGCGCTCGCCTCCAGATCGTCGGTGAAGACCTTGACCGGGACGACCCCCTGCTCGATGGTTTGCTTGACCGGCATCTTGGACGATACGCGTGGCGTAATGACTGACGGGCAGCTAGCGTGCCCGCGTCGCTGTCCCGCAGACTGCGAGTCTGAAGGAAACTATTGCTGCCGCCTACATGTCAGGGCGGCGGAGCGAACGAAGTGAGCCGAAGGAGGGAAGGTTTCGGAGGGGAACCATGGGTTCCTCTCTGTTAGTTAATTGGACCCCGACCAAGGCCGCCCTGCGAGCTGAGCGCTCGCGAAGCGTCGCGGTCGTTGGTCGGGGTGACTGGATTCGAACCAGCGACATCCTGCTCCCAAAGCAGGCACTCTACCGGGCTGAGCTACACCCCGACGGCGGGCTCATTTTACCTCACCACGTGCCGCGACCGCGTCTTGCTCCGGCGCTCGTCTAAAATGCGCGATTTGAGCAAGCGGAATCCATGACAGCACGAAACTGGCGCACGCCGCGCACTATCCTCCTCTGCGGCGGCATCATTCTCACGATCGCGCTCGGCGTCCGCCATAACTTCGGGCTGTACCTTCAGCCGATGACGCTCGATCTTGGCATCGGGCGCGAGGTGTTCTCCTTCGCGATCGCCCTACAGAACATCGTGTATGGCCTGGCGCAACCGTTCACCGGCATGATCGCGGACAAGTTCGGCGCGGCGCGCGTGCTGATCGGCGGCGCGATCCTCTATACGCTCGGGCTCACACTGATGTCGTTCTCGGGTTCCGGCTGGGAGCTCAACCTCACCGCCGGGCTCATGATCGGCCTCGCTCTCGGCTGCAGCGGCTTCTCCATCGTTTTCGGCGTCGTGGGACGGGCGGTACCTGCCGAGAAGCGCACTGCCGCGCTCGGCGTGATCGGCGCCGCAGGCTCGTTCGGCCAGTTCATCATGCTGCCGTACGGCCAGACGCTCATCAGTACGTTCGGCTGGCAGCAGGCGCTCGTCATTCTCGCGCTCACGGTGCTCCTCATCGTGCCGCTCTCGGCCGCGCTCGTGGAAAACAAGAAAGCGCAAGCCGCGAAATTCCATCGCCAGTCCATACCTGAAGCGCTGCGCGAAGCGTTCACGCATCGCGGCTATGTGCTGCTGTGCCTCGGCTATACCGTCTGCGGCTTTCAGCTGATGTTCATTTCCGTGCACTTCCCCGCATACCTGCTCGATCAGCGCATGACTCCGCAGACGGGCATGACGGCGCTCGCGCTGATCGGCCTCTTCAACATTTTCGGAAGCTACGCCTGGGGCTGGCTGGGCGGGCGCTACACGAAGAAATACCTGCTGTCTTCGCTTTACTTCATACGCGCCGTGGCGATCGCGCTTTTCGTCCTCGCGCCGCTCTCGCCATGGTCCGTCTACATTTTCGCTGCGACGATCGGGTTCCTGTGGCTGGGCACCGTGCCACTCACGAACGGCCTCATCGCGCAGGTGTTCGGCGTGCAGTACCTCTCCACGCTCGGCGGCTCTGCGTTTCTATTCCACCAGATCGGCAGCTTCATGGGCGTGTGGCTCGCCGGTCACCTTTTCGATGCGACCGGCTCGTACACGCTCATGTGGATGTTGACGGTTGCAATGGGTATCGTCGCGGCAGCGCTGAATCTGCCGATCGACGAGCGAACCATTGCGCGCCCGGCACCCATACCGCGCGCGGCCTGACGGATTTCCCGCGTACGCTAAGCCGCCCGCACGTCCCTGGCGGCCTCTTCGAGCAGCCAATCGCGGAACAGCAACACGGCGGGGCGTGTGGCCGCGCTCTCGTGGCACACGAGATAGTACGCCGAAGCAAGCGGAAAGTGCAGTTCGAAAGGCGCGACGAGCCGCCCCGCCGCCATGTCTTCGGCAGCAAGCACCGGCATCGTCGCGACGACGCCCACCGCATCGATGGCCGCTTCGAAAGCGAGCACCGCATGGCTGAAATGGGGACCGCGCCTCGCGTCCACGCCCTGCACGTCGGCTGCGCGCAACCAGACGTCCCAGAAAGGCTCGTTGTCGTACAGATCGCCGGTATCGTCGTGCAGCAGCATATAGTGCACGAGGTCGCCCGGCTGCTTGAGGGGATGCTCGCCTTGCAGAAGTTGCGGGCTGCAGATCGGCGTGATGGTGAGATCGAGGAGCTTCTTCACCCATAACCCCGGATAGTTGCCCCGCCCGTAGAGAATGGCGATATCGGAGTCATCGAGCCACGCCTCGACTGTTGCACGCTCGGCGACATCGCCTTTTCCGTCTACGCTCACGCGACGCATGCGCGCGGAGACCCGCACGTCGACTTCCGGATGAGCCGCGATGAAGCGGTGCAGGCGCGGCATCAGCCACCGTGCCGCAAAAGACGGCGCCGCACTCACCGTCAGCACGCCCCCGCTCACGTGAGATCGCAACCGCTCCACCGCCTGGACGAGGCAATCGAAGCCTTCGCGCAGCTTCGGCAGCGACGCGCGGGCAGCGTCCGTGAGCTCCAGCGCACGGTTGTAACGATGGAAGAGCTGCACGCCGAGATAGTCCTCCAGCATGCGGATCTGATGGCTCACGGCGGCCGGTGTCACGTTGAGTTCTATTGCCGCTTTTTTCACGCTCAGGTGCCGGGCGGCGGCTTCGAAGGCACGTAACGCATTGAGTGGAGGGAGACGGCTGGCCATAAGCGCACTCGGGTTATATTTACTCAGTCGACAAGAGACAATATATCATCTATTGCAATGCAACAAAACACCTCACGTTAAGTCTATACTTGCATCCGAAGTGGTTGACACGGCAGTAAACAGTGTGAGGGTCTCACACGGCGGTGCCCGCCCGGAACGCAAGGAGTCACATCATGACCAAAGCAATCGAAAGAAAAATCGGTTCGACCATTTACAGCCGTATCAATGCCGTGCAGATGCCGCAGGTCGAGCGCCAGCGTGCTCTCAATGCGCTCTACGAAGCGGATCTGTTCGTCGAGGGGTTTATCCGGGCTGCAAAAAAGATTGAACAATTGGTCGCGCGTTTGTTCCTGAAACCCGCGCTCAAGCCCTAATCTTACAACCGGGATACCCTCCTCCTCCGTCCCGGTTTCGGCTGGCGCCTTACCCGGCGCAGCCATTTGAAGCGGCAGCCTTGGCTGCCGCTTTTTTTTGACCGTTCCCGCCGCATAGCACGCTACACTTCGACCTTTGTCCGTGACGCAATTCACGCGGCTGCCAGAGCACCACGCCAGACATAAGGAGACCGAAATGTTCAATCGCGACGCACTCTTCGGCAAAAAGGACGACCTGCAGCGTAACGAGCCGCGTAACCCCGTCAACGTGACGCCCGGCCTGGGCGGTATCGCCGCCCGGCCTCAGCCGGCCGCGGACCCCGCAAAACCGGACCTGCGTTTCACCGAGCTGCCAAAAACGCAGCAGCCGCAAGGGCGCACGGAGGAGCCGACCGGAAGCCGCCTCATCGTCGGCCCCGATATCAAGCTGAAAGGCGTCGAGATTACCGATTGCGACACGCTCGTCGTGGAAGGACGGGTCGAAGCGTCCATGGACAGCCGCGTCATTCAGATCGCAGAGAACGGTGTATTCGCAGGCACTGTCAGCATCGACATCGCCGAAATCCGCGGCCGTTTCGAAGGGGAGCTCACGGCCCGCAAACAGCTCGTCATCTTCGCCACGGGCCGTGTGTCAGGGCGCATCCGCTTCGGAAAGATCCGCATCGAGGAAGGCGGAGAGATCACCGGTGACGTCAGCACGCTCGCGCGAACGCCTGCGCCCGCGATGAAGGAAATCACGTTGACCGGCGCCGCGCCAGGCTCCACTTCGTCAGCAGCAGCGGGCGGCGCCTCGTCGTCCGTGCCAACCGGTGGCCCGATCGGGACGGCCCCGTCCGCGAGCGCCTCGCGGCCGCAGCAGCCGGCCGGCTCGACATCAGAAGCGCAGCCGCTCTCGGCCGCCGCCATTCGCGAACCGGCGCCCTCGCGAGGGCCACGAAACAGCGCAAGATCCACCGGCGCAAACAATACGACCTCCTGAGCACCCGGGGCCACCACGCTGCCCGCGGCGCAGCGTGGTATGAGCTCCGGTCAGTCGTTATCGATGCGCCATTCGTAGCCGCATTTCTTGCAGCGCACGCGCACCCACGTATTGTCCTGGAGGGCTTTCGCTCCTGGTACCGCTCTCGGTGCGCTGGCAGCTATGACGCGCAAGATGCCGTAGGTCGCACAGGCCGCGCATACCGATTGCGCGCCGAAACTTTCTGCTCGCACGAGCAGAAAGTTGTAACGGCGGATCGAAAACAGGCAGAGCAGCACGCCCCCCGCGACGTAGGCGAGCAGGAGAATCTCCCGCAGCGGATGCTGCCAGTCGATCTGCTCGAGACACACCGCGACCAGAATCATGCTCAGGAAGCACGTCACGAAATAGACGTGTCCTTCGATCAGCTGCCGCTCGTACCACCGGCGAAAGCCAAACTTGCTGATTCCCTCGGCCGGTGTCATGGCAGCCTCCTTACGGAGCGGTATTCAGAAGCACAGCATAGTGCCGTTAGTGCGTCGGAGAACAGTGCGTCGCGAGCCGGTGCCGTCCGGCAGGCGCTCGAAGCGCGGGGCTAGATGCCATGCTGGGACCTCGGCTGAGGTTGCTCGACCCGCCCAAAGGCGCGGACGAGAACTGCTACATAGACACGACATCGGGCGTCCGGGCGCTGCTGCGCAAGGTAGCGGCCTCCGGGGCGCGGGCCGCCGCATACTTCGACCACGACAGGCGCTTCATCCACACTTCTCTACTTGCGGTAACGACGCTGCCGGCGCGCCTCGTCTTCGAGAAAGGGCCGGATGCGGAGCTCAACTCGAAGCTGCTCGAAGCCGACAAGGTTACTTTCGTCACATCTCACGAGCACGTGCCCGTGCAATTTAGCTGCCGTGCAGCGTCGCTCACACGACACGACGGCGGGGATGCGTTCCGAGCCTCTTTACCCGATCGCGTTCTCCGATTGCAGCGCCGGGGTTATTACCGGTTGCCCGGCGAGCCGACCCATCCGCTGCTCAAATGCGAGCTCGTTCCTCATAAAGACCAGAGAAGGGTACTCAGGGCCGCCGTTTTCGACCTGAGCTGCGGCGGATTGGCGGCCGCGGTGTCGGCTTTCGAGCCGGTGCTCGCGCGGGGTACCACTCATGGCTGCCGCCTGGAACTGCCGGGGCATGGAACGCTGCACTCGTCCGTCACCGTGCGCGTCGTGAGCGACATAATGCTCCCCAGCGCGCTCTCCGGAACCCGCTACGGTCTCGAATTTACCGGGCTCGGTGAAAAAGACGTGGCGCTCCTCGAGAGCTACATCGTCGAGCAGCGCGCGCGAAACGCCCGCTAGGTCGCGGCGGACCTCAAACCTGCATGTTCATGACGTCGTGATAGGCCTGCACGAGGCGGTTCCGGACCTGTATCGCTTGCTGGAACGAAATCGTGGATTTCTGCATGGCGATCATCACGTCCTGGAGGTTCGTCTCAGGATCTCCGACGCTGAACGCGCGTGACATCCGGGCGGCTTCGTTTTGCGCCCGGCTCACCTGCTCAAGGGAATTCTTCAACACGTTCGAAAAATCGGCTTTCGGCGCGGGCTCGGAGGATTTGAGCTCGGGTTTGCGGCTGGCGAGCGCCGCGGCCGTTCGCAATTGCGAAAGCATGCGGTCTATGCCGTTCATATCCATTGCCGATTACCTCTTTCGGGAGATGGGCGAACGGTAGCAGTCCCGCCGCGCCACTGGTCCCGCAAATAGACGCGGAAAACCCTGCTTTTTCGACCCTCCCCGCCCGGCGCGAGTGCAGATAATCCTCCCTATGGCGCCGCAGTCCCTTTCCTGGGCGGCCGCGCCACGACACGTTAATGGAGCCATCCCGCATGTCAGCGCCGTCAGCAGAAAGCCCGCCACTGAGGCTTCCCGCGTGGACCCGCCTGCCCCCGCAGCAGCTACTCGCGTTGATGCTGGTAGCCGCGACTGCCATCGCAGTCATCGCCGGTGGCTGGATGTGGAGCACGGCGCCCGAATACAAAATTCTGTACGCGAACCTGAGCGATCGCGATGGCGGTGCAGTCATCGCGTCGCTTCAGCAGATGAACGTCCCGTACAAGTTCGCTGAAGGCGGAGGCGCTCTGCTTGTCCCCGCGCAGCTCGTGCACGACACACGGCTGCGGCTCGCATCGCAGGGGCTGCCCAAGGGCGGCCCGGTCGGCTTCGAGTTGATGGAGGGACAGCGTTTCGGCGCGAGCCAGTTCCTCGAGCAAGTGAACTATCAGCGTGGGCTCGAAGGCGAGCTGTCGCGTTCGATCCAGGCATTAAAGACGGTGCAGAGCGCGCGCGTCCATCTCGCGCTGTCGCGGGGCACGGCCTTCCTGCGCGAACAGGCGAAGCCGAGTGCGTCCGTGCTAGTGCATCTTTATCCCGGACGAACACTCGATCCGATGCAGGTCGCCGCGATCGTGCATCTGGTTTCGAACAGCGTTCCGGAGCTCTCGACGAAGAATGTCACGGTTGTCGATCAGAACGGCACGCTCCTCTCCGGCGAAGCCGGCGCCACACCTGGTCTCGACACCAAACAGCTCAAGTACCGTCAGGAGATCGAGCAGGGCTACGTGCGCCGCGTTGAGTCCATACTCGCCCCGGTGCTCGGGGACGGCAACGTGAAAGCGCAGGTGTCGGCCGAGCTCGACTTCAACGAAGTCGAACACGCCGAAGAGACTTACAAGCCGAACCAGAAGCCCGACGAAGCCGCGATTCGAGCGCAGCAGACGAGCGAAGCCGGCGGCACGGCTGCCGCGCCCGGCGCAAGCGGAGTCCCCGGGGCGCTCTCGAACCAGCCGCCGGTGCCCGCGACGGCGCCCATCACAGCGCCAGCGGTTCAACAAAACGCCAGCGCGCCCGCTGCTGCGACGACGAATCAGCGGCGCGACTCGAGCGTGAGCTACGAAGTCGACAAGAGCATACGCCACACGAAGATCGCTCAAGGGCGTCTCAAGCGTCTTTCGATCGCCGTCGTGGTCAACGACCGGAAGATCACCGACGCGTCGGGCAAGACGACGACCAAGCCGCTCACCGACGACGAAAAGACGCAGATCACCGAGCTCGTGAAAGGCGTCATGGGCTATGACAAGGAGCGCGGCGACACCCTCTCCGTGATCAACAGCACGTTCAACACACCACCCGTGGAAGCCGTGCCGGAAGTGCCCTTGTGGAAAGACCCGGAAACCATCGCGCTCGCAAAAGACGCCGGCAAGTACCTGCTCATCGCCGCGTTCGTGCTGTTCCTCGTGCTGAAAGTGCTGAGACCGATGGCGAAGAACCTCGCGCGCCTGCCTGCGCTCGCTCCCGCTCCGGTCGATCTCCTGCCACCGGCTGCAAACGCCACGGCAGGCGCGGCAGCACAGCCGCAGCAACAGGAGGGCGATCGTTACGAAAACGCGCTACGCAACGCGCGGCAGATCGCGAAACAGGATCCGAAGATCGTCGCACACGTGGTGAAAGATTGGGTGGCGGGTAATGAGCAGTGACGGCGTCCAGAAAAGCGCGATTCTCCTGATGTCGCTGGGGGAGGACGACGCGGCTGAAGTGTTCAAGCACCTCGGCCCGCGTGAAGTTCAGAAGATCGGCAGCGCGATGGCGACGCTCAAAAGCCAGTCGCGCGAGCAGATCAGCGAGGTGCTCGGTGAGTTCTGCGACGACGCAGCCGAAAAGAGCACGCTCGGAATGAGCTCCTCGGAGTACATCAAAACCGTGCTCAGGAAAGCACTGGGCGATGACCGTTCGGCCAACCTGATCGAGCGCATCCTGCACGGCGGCGACACGAGCGGCATCGAGGGACTCAAGTGGATGGACTCCGCGACGGTTGCCGAGCTCGTGAAAAACGAGCATCCGCAGATCATCGCAACGATCCTCGTGCATCTCGACCGCGACCAGGCTTCGGAGATCCTACTGAACTTCGTCGAGCGGCTGCGCCACGACGTGCTGCTGCGGATCGCTACACTGGACGGCGTACAGCCGCAGGCGCTGCGCGAGCTGAACGATGTGCTCACGAAGCTCCTTTCGGGAAGCGACAACATCAAGAAGAGCCCGATGGGCGGCATCAAAGCGGCGGCGGAAATACTGAACTTCATGCCCGCGACACAGGAAGGCGCCATTATCGAAGGCGTCAAGACGTTCGACGCGGACCTCGCCCAAAAGATCATCGATCAGATGTTCACATGGGAGAACATCATCGATATCGACGACCGCGGAATGCAGCTCGTGCTGCGCGAAGTCCAGTCGGAATCGCTCATCCTCGCGCTCAAGGGATCGTCGCAGACTGTGCGCGACAAGATCTTCAAGAACATGTCGCAGCGGGCGGCCGAAACGCTCAAGGAAGACCTCGAGGCGAAAGGCATGGTGCGCGTGTCCGAAGTCGAGGCGCAGCAGAAGGAAATCCTGAAGCTCGTCAGGCGCCTTGCTGACGAAGGGCAGATCGTGATCGGCGGAAAAGCCGAAGAAGCGTTCATCTGATGGCCGCGAGCCCCGTCATCCCGAAAGAAAAGCTTTCAGCCTACCAGCGCTGGGAGCTCGGCTCGTTCGACGCGCCGCCCGCACGCGCGGGCGCGAGCGCGCCCGACAACACGGAGCAGATCGCGACGCAGGCACGCGAGGAAGGCTATCGCGTTGGCCATCTCGAAGGGCTCGAAGCGGGCCGACGTGAAGCGCTTGCGCAAATGGCTCCCCGTATCGCCCGGATCGACGAAATGCTCGCGTTGCTGAATGCCGATCTCCTGCGCATCGATCGCGAGCTCGCGGCCGACGTCTTCCAGCTCGCGCTCGTCGTCGCGCGCAATCTCGTCGGCGCGGTCCTGGAAGTGCGCCCCGAAGTCGTGCAGACGTGCGTGGAAGAAGCGCTGCGCCAGATGGCGCACAACTACGGGCCCGTGCATCTCACCGTCAATCCGCAGGACGCGGCGCTCGTGCGCGAAGTCCTCAAGACGTCCTCGCGCACTCCGGGCTGGTCGCTCAAGGAAGACGCAGGCATCTCGCGCGGCGGCTGCCGCGTGGAGACGGCTGCCGGAGAAATAGACGCGACGATCGAAGGCCGGTGGCAACGCACCACGGCTGCCCTCGGCTCGCCGCTTGACTGGGTCACGCCGCTGCAATGAGCCGCATCCTCGAGCTCCGCAATTTCATACGTGACTGCTCGGCTGCAGCGGGCGCAACCGCACCGCTCGCGGCAAGCGGCAGACTGACGCGCGTCACCGGGCTCGTGCTGGAGGCTGTGGGCCTGCGGCTCGCCGTGGGAAGCTCGTGCTCGATCGTGGTGCCCAATGGCAACCCGATCGACGCAGAAGTCGTCGGCTTTGCGGAGGATCGCCTGTTCCTCATGCCCGCGAACGACGTTTATGGTGTAGTGCCCGGCGCTCGCGTCGTGCCCGTCGAAAAAACACCCGAAGCCGCCAGTCCCGACACGCCACCGCGTCCGCGGAGACGAGCGGCCGACCAGGCGCGCCACGTGCCTGTCGGCCCGGCGTTCCTCGGGCGCGTGCTTGACAGCACCGGCCAGCCGCTCGACGGCCTCGGTGCAATTCATCCCGAGCGCACCGTGTCGCTTCATAACCGCCCTCTGAATCCGCTCGAGCGTGCGCCCATCAAACAGGTGCTCGACGTAGGCATACGCGCGATCAACGCGCTCACCACGGTCGGCCGCGGCCAGCGCATGGGGCTTTTCGCCGGCAGCGGCGTGGGAAAGAGCGTGCTGCTCGGAATGCTCGCGCGATACACGGCCGCGGACGTGATCGTGGTGGGGCTGATCGGCGAGCGGGGCCGCGAGGTGAAAGAGTTCATCGAGAACATCCTCGGCAACGAAGGGCTGTCCCGCTCCGTGGTTATCGCGGCGCCGGCCGACGTGAGCCCGCTCCTGCGGCTGCAAGGCGCGTCGTACGCGACTGCGATCGCCGAATATTTCCGCGACCAGGGCAAGCATGTCCTGCTCATCATGGATTCACTGACACGCTATGCCATGGCGCAACGCGAGATCGCGCTCGCAATCGGAGAGCCGCCGGTGACGAAAGGCTATCCGCCTTCGGTTTTCGCGAAGCTGCCGCAACTGGTCGAGCGCGCCGGTAACGGTCCTCATGGCGGCGGCTCGATCACCGCGTTCTACACGGTGCTCGTAGAGGGTGATGATCAGCAGGATCCCGTCGGCGATGCCGCCCGTGCCATCCTGGACGGCCACATCGTGCTCTCACGCGCGCTCGCCGATCAGGGGCACTACCCCGCGATCGATATCGAATCGTCGGTGAGCCGCGCCCTTACGAGTCTCATCGGCCCCGAGGAATTCGGGCTCGTGCGCCGCTTCAAAGCCTATTACTCGCGCCATCAGCGCAATCGCGATTTGATCACGGTGGGTGCGTACGCCCCCGGTACGGACACGCTGCTCGACCGCGCCATCGCGCTCCATCCTGCGATGGAAGCGTTCCTGCAGCAGAACATCGGCGAGAAAGCGCTCTATGCCGAATCGCTTGCACGGCTGAAGTCGCTGGTCGGCCCGGCCGCCGAGCATTAAGCAGGCCTTGAGAAAGATAAATGAAAGATACCTTCAGGCTCAAAGTCGTCCAGAACCTCGCACAGCAGGAAAGTGAAAGCGCGGCCAGTCGCCTTGGCGTCCTCAACGCGGAAGCAACCAAAGCCGAAGCCAAACTGAACATGCTCCTCCGGTATAGAGAGGAATATCGGGAGCGCTTTCGCAGCTCCATGCACCAGGACGTGCATAGCGTCGGTTTCAAGAATTTCCAGCAGTTCCTCGCCAAGCTCGACGAGGCGATCGAGCAGCAACGCGCCGCCGTGCTGGCGTGCCAGCAGGCCGTGCACCGAGGCCAGCGTGAGTGGCAGTCGAAGCAGAAACAGGTGAAAGCCTACGACGCGCTCGAGCAGCGACACGACAACGCACAGGCCGAGCGCCTGAAGCGTCTCGACCAGCGTTTGATGGACGATCTCGCGTCCCGGGCGCATACCTCCAAAAACTGACAGGGCTCGACATGGACAATCTGGCTGCAACGCCGCTCAACCTCCTCACCGCAACAGACGCACACACGCGCCGTGAGCCGACCGACGCGGCGGGAGATGGCGGCGCATTCGAAGAGGTGCTCGGAAGCGAAATCGCTCTCATCGCACCGGATGTGATCGCCCAAGCGGCGCAGCTTCTGGAAAGCGGCCTCCCGTCGCTCACAGCCGACGAGACGGCAACCGCACCCGACGGCACCCAGATCCTGGACGCCATACTCGATAGCGCGAGCATGCTTCCCGGCGCGGGCCTTCCCGCGCTGATGCCGGCGCTTCAGACTGCGGAACAGCTCGTAGACGCTCGCCTTGCGCAGGCGCGCGGCCCCGCACTCCCCACCGTTCAGGGACAGCTCACGGCCGCGGGTGCGGAAACTCGCACGGACGGCACGGACCTTCAGCTCGACGAAGACGCGACACTGCCGACGTCTGATATGGCTGCATTGGCTGCGCGACCGGTGACGGCGCAAAGCGCCGACGTAAAGCCCACCGCTCCGTCCGCGACGCCAGCGCCGGCAACAGTGCTGGCCGCATCCGGAACGACGCCCGACTCGGCGGAAAGGCTTGTGCTCGCTCAGAAAAACCCCGTCGGCGGGGCGAAGCCCGCTCCGACCGGCACGCAACTGGCCGTCGCTAGCGATGCGAGAGAAGGCCGCGCAGCGGCCGCGGCTCAGCTTGCGGACGAGGCTCTGTCCGCCTCCAGCGATGCGACAAGCGAACGCACTCGGAGTGTCGACGCGTTTGTCACTGCCGTCGCTGGCGATACCCGTGCAGGGACCGATTCGTCTGCGCAGCCGGCACCCGCGAGCTCATCACTGGACGCGCTCTCGTCGGCATCCCTCATGTCGAAATGGGCGCCTGCCTCTCATTCGGCTACGGCCACCTCATCGACGTCGCCGGCAACCGCCCGTATCGACCAACCGGTCGGCTCCGAAGGCTGGGGCGACGCATTTCGTCAGAAGGTCGTCTGGCTCGTGGATCGTCAGCAGCAGAGCGCCGAGCTCCACGTGAACCCGCCACATCTCGGCCCCGTGGAAGTCATGCTGAGCCTCGGGGACGACGGTGCCCGCATCGTCTTTTGTTCACCGCACCCGGCGGTCCGCGAAGCGATCGAAACCTCGCTCGCCGATTTGCGGAGCGCACTGGCTCAACAGGGCCTCGCCCTGGGCCAAGCGCTCGTGAGCGCCGACCCGGGAACAGCCCGCGAGCAGCTCCGTGAGGAGGCGATGCGCAATACACAGGCCGCCGCGGCAGGTGGCGCAGATGTCCCCACGACGAGCGAAATCCAGACCCTCAAACCGGTGCACCGAGGCCTCGTCGACATCTTCGCCTGAGGTCGCTTTTCCAAAGCCAAAGATGCGGTGTTTTAGGAGGCTTTCTTTCCGGATGCTCGCATCGAGTGCCTCGGGATAATGCTGTCAACGCACCGGAGCACGCATGGCCACCAAGCAGCAAAAGAAATCCCAGCAAGAGACCGAACCGGTCAATCCACCGGAGGCACAAGAGGCCCCGCCCAGGAAGCGGGGCAAGCTGCTTCTGATCGTCTGCGTGTTGGCGGTGGTGGCAGCGGGCGCAGGGGGCGGCTTCTATTTCATGCAGCCCGCCCACTCGGATGCCGGCGCGACAGTGCCAAAACCGCCCGTCTTCGTGCCGCTGGAGACGTTTACGGTCAATCTCGTTTCGGATGCGGCCCAGATGCAGTTCATGCAGGCGGGTATAACGCTCAAGCTGACGGAGAAAGCGACGGCGGAGCTCATCAAGGAGCGGCTGCCGGAAGTCCGAGATCGCGTGTTGATGGTGCTCTCGGCGAAGAAAGGCGCTGAAATT
>DASRIK010000340.1:0-3180 GCA_035650035.1 Burkholderiales bacterium
CGGGCGCACAGCGTCGGACGCGTGCCGGTGTCGGACCGACTCCTCAGGCGGCTCGCTGAGAATGAGGCGGCTCTTATCAAAACGTGCGATCTGCTTATCGCCGCGACCGCGGCGGGCCGGCGGATCGGGCCCAGCGGTGAATGGTTGCTCGACAATCTCTACCTGGTGGAAGAGCAGATCCGCACGGCGAAGAGATATCTGCCCGAAGGCTTCAGTGCCCAGTTACCCCGGTTGCAGAACGGACCCTCGGCAGGGCGGCCGCGCGTCTATGACATCGCCCTGGAGACGATTGCACACGGCGACGGACGGGTCGATCGTGAAAGCATAAGTCGGTTCATCTCCGCTTACCAGACGGTCACCCCGCTCACGCTCGGCGAGCTGTGGGCGGTACCGATCATGTTGCGGCTCGCTCTGATCGAAAATCTACGCCGCGTTGCGCTGGGGGTGGCCGCCGCCCGGGCGGACCGCGATCTCGCCGAGTCATGGGCAGATCGCATGGCTGGGGCGGCTGAACGGGATCCGAACAGCCTGATACTCATCATCGCGGACATGGCTCGATCCGATCCGCCGGTGAGCGGCCCTTTCGTTGCCGAGCTCGTACGCCGCCTGCAGGGCCGCACTTCAGCGCTTGCGTTACCGCTTACATGGATCGAGCAGCGCCTGTCCGAGTCCGGTTCGAGCATCGAGCAACTGGTGCACTTCGAAAACCAGCAACAGGCGACGGACCAGGTGTCGATCAGCAACAGCATCGGCAGCCTGCGCTTTCTGAGCGCACTCGACTGGCGGCTGTTCGTCGAGAGCATGAGCCTCGTGGAGCGGACGCTTACCGGAGACCCTGCCGGTGTGTACCGAAAGCAGGACTTCGCCACACGCGATCGCTATCGACACGTCGTGGAAGCGCTCGCGCAGCGCAGCGTCATTCCAGAGCACGAGGTCGCAGCAAAGGCCGTCAAGCTCGCACAGGCGGCCTCTCGTCCGACTCCGGGCGATGCACCCGCGGACCACGTCGGCTTTTATCTGATCGGTGCCGGACTTGCGCAACTCGAGGAGGCACTCGGCGCGCGTTCCGATGCCACTCACCGCATCGCGAGATGGTGCGGCAGGGCTCCGCTCGCGCTGTACCTGGGCTCGATCGCGCTCTTCACTCTCGCGTTTGCGTCGCTGTTTGTGAGGCAGGCCTACTACGGCGATGTGGGCGGCGCAGCGCTCGCCGCCGTGGGCCTGTTCGGTGTGCTCGCCGGCAGTGAATTGGCCGTGTCTCTGGTAAACGTGCTCGCGACATCGCTCAAGAGCCCCCAGATACTCCCGCGCATGGATTTCTCCACGGGCATTCCGGCCGAATGCCGCACGCTGGTCGTGGTGCCCACCATGCTCACGAGCGCTGAAGGCGTGGAGGACCTGGTCGAGGCGCTGGAAGTGAGGTTCCTCGCAAATCGAGTCGGGAACATTCATTTCGGGCTGCTGACCGATTTCTCCGATGCAAGCCGCGAAGCGTTGCCGGAAGACGAAGCGCTGCTGGCGCTTGCGGTCAGCAGGATCGAAGAGCTTAACCGCAGATACTCCGGTGCGCCGGACGCCGGGTTCTTTCTCTTTCACCGGCCGCGCCGCTGGAACGCGCGCGAGCGCGTGTGGATGGGACACGAGCGAAAACGCGGCAAGCTCTCGGACTTGAACGCCCTGTTGCGTGGCGGCCCGGAGCACGCCTTTTCGCGAATCATCGGCGAAAAAGGCGTGCTGAGTGGGGTCCGCTACGTCATCACGCTGGACACGGACACGCAACTGCCGCGGGACTCGGCCCGACACATGATCGAAGCCATCGCGCATCCTTTGAATCGCGCGCGCTACGACGGAGATAAACAACGCATTACTGCGGGATACGGCATCCTGCAGCCGCGCGTGGCGGCGAGCCTGCCCGAACGCGACGCATCCCGCTATGCCCGACTGCTCGGCGGCGAACCGGGCATCGATCCGTATACGCGCGCCGTATCGGATGTCTATCAGGATCTCTTCGGCGAGGGCTCGTTCATCGGAAAAGGCATTTACGATGTCGATGCATTCGAACACGCCCTCGAAGGGCAGCTGCCGCAGAACCGTATACTGAGCCACGATTTGCTCGAGGGCAATTACGCCCGAAGCGGTCTTTTGAGCGACGTGCAGCTGTACGAGAAGTATCCGACTCGCTACAGTGCAGACGCGGCCCGCCGGCATCGCTGGATGCGTGGCGATTGGCAGATTGCGAGTTGGATACTGCGGAATGTCCCGCATCCGCGTGCACGCACGCAGCGCAATCCGCTCTCCGCGCTTTCGCGGTGGAAAATACTGGACAACTTGAGACGGAGCGTTACACCGTTTGCGCTCGTCGGGCTGCTGTTGCTTTCCTGGATGGTCCTGTCTCCGGTGTGGCCCTGGACTTTCGCCGTGGTCGGGGTCGTGCTCGTTTCACCTGTGGCTGCTTCGCTGTTCGCGCTCTTTCGCAGACCCGACGAGGTCACACGGCGCCAGCACCTGGCGACCATCGGGCGCTCGGCCGGCCGGCACTGCGCTCAAGGGTTTTTCGTGCTTGCGTGCCTTCCCTACGAGGCGTTCTACGGCATCGATGCAATGCTGCGCTCGACCGTGCGCATCATGACGAAGCGCCGGCTGCTCGAATGGACCACGGCGAGCGAGGCCGAACGTGCGACGAGCACGGGATTGCTGCGCTCGTATCGGACGATGTGGAGTGCGCCCGTGACTGCGCTTGCGGCTGCCATTTCCGTCGGTGCGCTCAGACCGACGGCGCTCGTCGTCGCAGCGCCGATATTGTTGCTGTGGTTCGCTGCGCCCGCGATTGCATGGTGGGTCAGCCGGCCGTATGCGCGTCGCGAAGCACGTCTCACGGCCGAAGACGTCGTGTTCCTGCGAAAGATGTCGCGCAGGACGTGGGCGTACTTCGAGGAGTTCGTCGCGGCGGGCGATAACTATCTGCCGCCTGACAACTACCAACAGCATCCGGGGCCTGTGGTCGCGCATCGCACATCTCCCACCAACATGGGCATAAGCGCGCTCGCCAATGTATGCGCGTACGACTTTGGCTTCGCCCCGGCCGGTGAGCTGCTCGAGCGTACCGCACGCGCGTTCGAAAGCATGGAGCGTCTCGAGCGCTACAAAGGGCACTTCTATAACTGGTACGACACACAGACG
>DASRIK010000341.1:0-12849 GCA_035650035.1 Burkholderiales bacterium
GCTGCGCCTGGGCGATCGTCTGAGAGTGGCCTGGCGCATCGACAACATGCCGCGCGATGCGCTCGTTCCGCCTTTGCTGCTGCAGCCGCTTCTCGAGAATGCCGTCTATCATGGCATCGAGCCTCGCGTGGAGCCGGGTGAAATCAGCATCGACATCTACAGCTCGCGCAGCCAGGTGCACGCCGTTCTGCGCAACCCCTATGCGCCGGACGGCAACCATCGCGCCGGCAACAAAATGGCGCTTGCGAATATTCGCGAGCGCCTGCAGCTTCACTTCGACGCGGAGGCAACGCTCGATACGCGCGTGCGGGAAAACACCTACCAGGTGCACATCACGTTGCCCTACGTTAAGAGTACCTCTGAGGCGCCCGCATGACGGCCGAAGCGCTCCGCGTCTTCATCGTGGACGATGAAGCGCCTGCGCGCGCAAGGTTGAAAGACCTGCTTGCCGATTGCTCGGCGGAAATGCCGCTCGAAGTGGTCGGCGAGGCAGCCAACGGGCGAGAGGCGCTGAATGCGCTCGTCGACACACCTGCGGACGTCGTGCTGCTCGATATCCGCATGCCCGAAATGGACGGGATCGAGCTCGCGCAGCATCTTCAGAAGCTCGTGGAGCCTCCGGCGATCGTATTCACGACCGCTTACGACGCATACGCAATTAATGCATTCGAAGTGCACGCGCTCGACTACCTGCTGAAGCCGATACGTGCAGGCCGGCTGAAGGAAGCGCTCGGGCGCGCGCAAGCGACCCGGAAGGCGACGGCCGCGGCGTTTCGCGACGTGCGTAAAGACGCGCCCGCCTTCCTGTCGGCACAGGAGCGCGGCCGCATTCATCTCATTCCGATCGACGATGTGATCTATCTCAAGGCCGAGCTGAAATACGTTACCGTCCGTACCGCGGAGCGTGAATATCTCATCGAGGAAGCGCTTGCGCGGCTCGAGCAGGATTACGCGGAACGCTTCGTGCGGGTGCATCGCAACTGCCTCGTCGCACGCGCCGCCATTCGCGGCTTCGAGCGCGGGTCCGGGGACGCGGAAGGAAGCTGGCTCGCGCTGCTCGACGGCTGCGACGAAAAAATCCCGGTGAGCCGCCGCCAACAGCACATCGTTCGGGAGCTAGCCCGCCCATGACTACACCCACACTGCCTTCCCGCATCGTGCTCGCCACGCGTGAATCCGCGCTCGCGATGTGGCAGGCGCGCTACGTCCAGACTCTCCTCACGGACATCCATCCGGCGCTCGACGTGCAGATACTCGGCATGACGACTGAAGGCGACCGCAAGCTCGACACATCGCTCGCGAAAATCGGCGGCAAAGGCCTCTTCGTGAAAGAGCTGGAAGAATCGCTCGTCACAGGGAAGGCGGATATCGCCGTGCATTCGATGAAAGACGTGCCCATGGAGCTCGTGTCCGGTCATGTTATCGCGGCGATACCCGAGCGCGCCGATCCGAGAGACGCGTTCGTCTCCAATCGATATGCGGCGCTCTCGGACCTGCCGGCCGGCGCGCGCGTGGGCACGTCGAGCCTGCGGCGTGAAAGTCAATTGCGTGCAGCACGGCCGGATCTCGTGATCGAGCCTTTGCGCGGTAACGTTCCCACGCGTCTGCGCAAACTCGACGAAGGCCAGTACGATGCCATCCTGCTCGCAGCAGCGGGATTGAAGCGGCTGGGACTTGCCGACCGAATCACGGCGCTGCTTCCGACCGAGCAGAGTCTGCCTGCGGCCGGACAGGGCGCGATCGGTATTGAATGTCGTGCCGACCGTAAAGATGTCGCGGCAGTGCTCGCGCCGTTGAATCACGACGCCACCGCGCTCGCTGTGCGCGCCGAGCGCGCCGTCTCGCGCACGCTTGCCGGCTCGTGCAACGTGCCGCTCGCCGCATACGCGGAAGTGAGCGGCGTGAATATGCGCTTGCGGGCTTTCGTGGGTGCGCCGGATGGGTCGCGCGCAGTGCGCGACGAGCTGCAGGGATTCGCCTCCGAAGCCGAGGCGCACGGCGTTGCGCTCGCGAAGCGCATGCGCGACGCCGGCGCAGCCGAGATTCTGGCCGCGCTCGCTTCGGCCGGGGTCCGCAAGTAGTTGGTTCCCCTCGAAGTCATGCGCGCCTCAACGCCTCCGCTCGCGGGCCGCGGCATCGTGATCACCCGGCCCGTGTCACAGGCTGCCGGGCTCGAGTCGCTGATCGCGCAGAACGGGGGCCGGCCGATCCTGCTTCCCACGATCGAAATTCTCGAGGTGGAGGACCGGAGCGCGCTCGATGCCGTCGTCGACCGGCTCGACAGTTACGATCTCGCGATTTTCATCAGTCCCAGCGCCGTCGCGAAAGGTTGGGACGCGATTCGCGCCCGCCGCAGTTTCCCTCTGCAGCTCAAAGTGGCCGCGGTGGGCGGTGGCAGCGCGGCGGCACTCGAGGCGCTCGGCATCGATCGCGTAATTGCGCCCGAAGAGGGGGCCGATAGCGAAAGCCTTCTGCGTCTACCGCAGTTGCAGGGCGTCGCCGGTCAACGCATCGTCATCTTTCGTGGCAGCGGAGGCCGGGAATTCCTCCGGGACACTCTGATCTCGCGCGGTGCAAGCGTCGATTACGCCGAGTGCTATCGCCGCGCGCGGCCATCGATCGACGTTGCGAAGCTCCTGCAGTCATGGCGTGCGGGCGATATCGACGGAGTCGTCGTTACGAGCAGCGAAGGACTACGCAATCTGCACGACCTGCTCGGTACGGCCGGACGCGAGTGTCTCGAGAGAACGCCGCTTTTCGTGCCGCATGCGCGAATCGCTGCAATCGCGAAGGAGCTCGGGCTGACGGACGTCGTCATTACGGCGTCCGGAGACCACGGCATTGCCGCAAGTATCATCGACCGTTTGGGGGCCCGCTGAAAGGGCGCTGGCGCTCTGTTGCGGCGCAGTGTCGATGCTCGCATACTGCTGGATTGCCTGATTTATCACACGTTTCCAGATGAACGACACGACGGGCGATCAAGCTGCAGCGGAAGTGCCGGCGGTCCCTTCGACGCCAGCGCCAACACCGCCGGCCGCGCAGCCGCGCCCTGCGCGCGGGCGCACGCAGCTCGTTGCGGCGGCTGCACTGGCACTCGCGCTCGTCGCGCTGATTCTGCTCGCGTTCGAATGGCAATCAGGTCGCAATACGGTGAAGTCGTTGCGCCTCGACGTGGCCAAGCGGCTTGCGGACGGCGAGATGCTCAACAAGGAAAGCAGGCTGATTGCGGAACAGGCGCGAGAGGCGACGACCGACGCGCAAGTGAAGCTCGGCGTGCTCGAAGCGCGTGTCGCGGAATCGCAAAGCCAGCAGATCGCGCTCGAGTCGCTGTACCAGGAGCTTTCGCGCAATCGCGACGAATGGGCGTTCGCGGAAATCGAGCAGTCTTTGCTCATTGCGAGCCAGCAGCTCCAGCTCGCCGGCAACGTGAAGGCGGCGCTGATCGCTCTGCAGAACGCGGACGCGCGCCTGCAGCGCCTGGACCGCCCGCAGCTTACGCCTTTGCGCAAAGCAATCAGCCGCGACATCGACAGACTGCAGGCACTACCGCACGTCGACATGGTGGGCATGAGCGTGCGGCTCGACAACATCATCGGGACCGTCGACGGCCTTCCGCTCGCGATGGAAGTACGACCGACCGAAAGTACGGCCGCCGAACCAGCGCGCGAGGGCGATGCGAGCGCATGGAGGCGATTCTGGCGGGAAGCCTGGAGCGAGCTGAAGCAGCTCGTCCGCGTTCAGCACATGGACCGTCCCGAAGTGCCTCTGCTCGCACCGGAGCAGGCGTTTTTTCTGCGCGAGAACCTGAAGCTGCGGCTGCTCGGCGCGCGACTCGCGCTGCTTTCGCGGGATCAATCGAGCTATAAAGCCGATCTCAAGGCCGCGCGCGAGTGGATCGTGAAGTACTACGATACACGCGAAAAATCGGTGGGCAGCGTCCTCACCACGTTGCGCAATCTCCACGAAAGCGACATCAATATCGAAATGCCGGATCTTTCCACCACGCTCGATTCTCTTCGGAACCTTCGCATTGCGCGCGAACGCCCGGCCCGCTGACTGTCCGCAAAGGGCGTGCTTCACGTGAAAGCCCTTTTCTGGATCACCGCGCTTTTCGCCGTCGCCGTGGGCCTCGTCATCGCGGCCCGTTACAACGAAGGTTACGTGCTGCTGGTGGTGCCGCCGTATCGCATAGAAGTCGCGCTCAACCTGTTGCTCCTGCTGCTCGCGGGCGGCTTCGTGTTTCTTTTCGTCGTGGTCCGGTTGATCAGCACCGCTCTCCTCATGCCGTCGCGCGTGCGGCAATACCGGCTCGCGCGCCGGAGAGACAAGGCGCAGTCTTCGCTCGTTTCGGCCCTGGAGGCTTATTTCGAAGGGCGGTTTGCCAAAGCCGAGCAGGACGCCATGCAGGCGATCGACCTCGGAGAGAACACGCGCCTCGCTGCGATCGTCGCGGCACGTGGGGCGCACGAGCTGCGTGCCTACAACCGCCGCGACGCTCATCTCGAACGCGCGGCGCTGGGCGCGCCGGAAACGGACCCGATGCGTGCGATCACCGAGGCGGAGCTGCTGCTCGACCAGCGCCGGCCACAGGACGCGCTCGAGCATCTGAAGAAGCTTCCGCGCAGGCGCACGGCCGCGCTCAGGCTCGAGCTCAAGGCGCAGCAGCAGATGCGGCAATGGGACAGCGTTGCGGCGCTCGTTCCGGAGCTCGAGCGGCGCGGAGTGTTCGATTCCGAGCAGGCGGAAAAGCTGCGCACTCACGCGATTGCCGAGAGCCTGAAGCGCAAAGGCCTGGACGGCTATGCGCTGGACGATGTGTGGAAGAAGCTCAGCGACGCGGAAAAGCGCGAGACGCCGATCGCCGCCGCCGCCGCACAGTGTCATGTGGGGCTCGGCCGTGGCGCCGAAGCGCAGACGATCATCGAGCAAAGCCTCGAATCGAATTGGGACGGCGACCTCGTCGTGCTCTATTCGGACGTCGCGGGCCGCGAGACCGTGCGCCAGATCGAGCGTGCGGAAAGCTGGCTCGAAGCGCATCCGAACGATGCCGCATTGCTCTTCACGCTTGGCCGTTTGTGCGCGAGGCAGGCGCTGTGGGGCAAGGCCGAGAGCTATCTGGAAGCGAGCATTTCAGTCGAGCCGACCTATGACGCACATCTCGAGCTTGCGCGGCTGCACGAGAAGCTCGGGAACAGCGAGGCCGCGCGGCGGCACTATCGGGAGAGCCTGGAGCTTGCGCTTGCGAAGCTCAGGAAGTGATCGGCCATTCAAGGCGTTGGCGGCGCGGCGGCCGTAAACGCGTCCGAATAGAACTCGTCCTCCGGCAGCCCGCATTGCGACGTGAAATCCCTGTGCGCCGCTTCGACCATGAGGGGTACGCCGCATGCGTAAACCTGGTAGCCCGACAGATCCGGCAGGTCTTCCATGACCGCCCGATGGACGAAACCCGTCCGGCCCGTCCACTGGTCCTCGGGTTGCGCTTCCGATAGCACCGGAACGTAGCGGATGCCCCGCTCCCGGGCCCAGCGCTCCGGCAGATCGCTGAGATAGAGGTCTGCGCGCCGTCGGCCGCCCCAGTACAAAGTGATCGGACGCGACATTCCCTTGTGGAACGCGTGATCGATCATCGCCTTGATCGGCGCGAAGCCGGTGCCGCTGGCGACGAAAACGATCGGTTTCACGCTTTCCTCGCGCAGAAAGAACGTGCCCAGCGGCCCCTCGAAGCGAAGGATGTCTTTTTCCTTCATCGTGTTGAACACGTGATTGCTGAAGGGGCCGCCGTAATTTCGAAGATGCAGCTCGAGCAGCGCGTCGTCGTGCGGCGCGTTCGCCATGGAGAGACTGCGCCTCAAGCCCCCGCGCATGAGTATGTCTATGTACTGCCCGGCGAGAAATTGCAGACGCTCGTTCGTGGGGAGCTTCAGCTGGATGCGCATCACGTCGGGAGCGAGCTTGTCCATTTTCTGCACGCGGCAGGGGAGCATGCGCACCGGAATATCTTTGACCGCGCTGATTTCGCGCGACTCGATCACGAGGTCGGTCAGCGGTTTCGCCTGGCAGAAAAGCGCGTAACCCTGGGCTTTCTCGGGCTCGGTGAGCGTGCCCTCCTGATACTTCCCGTAGTCGACCGTGCCTTCGAGCACTTTGCCTTTGCACGAGCCGCACGCGCCGTTACGGCAGCCGTACGGGAGCACGAAACCTTCCCGCAGTGCCGCCTCGAGCACCGTTTCGTCCTCGTGCGTTTCGAACGCGTGTTTGCTGGGCTGTATGGTTACGCGGTGAGTCATGTGACGGTTCAGGCTGCCATGGGCCTTGGGCTAAAATCGGGTAATGAGAAGGCTGCTCATCATAGGCTGCGGCGACGTGGCGCTGCGGATGGTGCCGCTCGTGCGCGACCGTTATGCCATCTACGGACTCACGCGCGATCGCGATCGCCTCACAGCGCTGCGCGCCGCTGGAATAAGACCGGTTTGGGGAGACCTCGATCGGCCGGATACGCTGGCCGCGCTTGCAGGACTCGCTCACGACGTGGTGCATTTCGCGCCGCCGCCGCCGTCGGGCGTGCGTGACACGCGCACGGCCCATCTTATCGCGTCGCTTGCGAAGGGAAAAAGTCTACCACAGCACCTCGTGTACATCAGCACGAGCGGTGTGTACGGTGATTGCGCCGGTGCGGTGATAGACGAAACGCGGCCGGTAAGGCCGCAGACGGAACGCGCGATACGGCGTGTGGACGCCGAGCGCCAACTTCGCGAGTGGGGCGCTCGCGCAGGCTTGCGCGTGACGATCGTTCGTGCGCCTGGAATCTACGCGGCCGACCGGCTGCCGCTCGATCGGCTTACGCGCGGCACGCCGGCGCTCTGCAGCGAAGAAGATGCTTACGTCAATCATGTGCACGCCGACGATCTCGCGCGCATCGTCGTCGCGGCGGTTCGGCGCGGGCAGGCGAATCGCAGCTACAACGCTTCGGACGATGTGCCGCAGCGCATGGGCGATTATTTCGATCTCGTCGCGGATCGTTTCGGTCTCCCACGGCCTCCGCGCATACCGCGCGACGAAGCGCGACGGTCGATGCCACCGCAGCTCTATTCGTTCATGAGCGAATCGCGCCGTCTTTCCAATCGCCGCATCAAGCGCGAGCTGCGCGTGACGTTGAAATACCCATCGGTACACGACGGCGTGGCGGCGGCAGCGAACGCACGTGTGTCCGTGACTCCCGGACTTGAAAGGACCTGATGGACGGCTCGGCAACGGACACGCTCCTGGTTTTCACGAACCTGCCCGATCGTGAGGCAGCGGTAATGCTCGCCCGGGCACTCGTCGAGCGGCGGCTCGCTGCGTGTGTGAACGTGCTGAACGGATGCACGTCCATCTACAGGTGGAAAGGTGCCGTCGAGCAGGCTGACGAAGTGCCGGTGCTGATCAAGGCGCGCGGTGCACGTTACGAAGAGCTCCAGGCGGCCATCCGGGAGCTCCATCCCTACGAACTTCCGGAAGTCGTGGCAGTCCCAGTGGTGCGCGGGCTCCCGGACTACCTCGACTGGGTGGCGGAAGAGACCGCCATCAGGATCGATTGATCGGGACCCCATGCTCGCCCGCGTAGTCGCGTTCCTCTTCCTGGTCCTCTGGCTCCCCACGCACGCGGCGGAGCCGGATCTCCTGGAACCCGATAAGGCCTTCCGGTTCTCGGCCCGCGTGCTGGGGCCGGAAGCGCTGGAAGTGCGCTATCAGATCGCGCGCGGCTATTACCTGTACCGCGACAAGTTCCAGTTCAGCGTCCAGCCGGCGACCGTCGAGCTCGGTGCGGCGGATCTTCCCCCCGGGGAGCTCAAGAAAGACGAATTTTTCGGGGAAGTCCGGACGTATCGGGGCGAGCTCCGTATCCGTGTTCCGATAGCGAAAGCATCGGCCGCGGGGGGGCCCGTGACCCTCGCGGTCACGTCGCAGGGTTGCGCCGACGTGGGGGTGTGCTACGTGCCGCACGAGCAGACCGCGCGCTTGAATCTTGCGGCCGCCGGCGCCGGCGCATCGGGGAGCGTGAGCGATGCGCCGGGCGGACTCTTCTCCTCGCCAGCCGCGGGCTCATCCGAAGACGACACCGTCATCGCGAAGCTCTTTCACGGAAATTTCGCGCTCCTTCTTCTCAGCTTCTTCGGCTTCGGCCTGCTGCTTTCGTTTACGCCGTGCGTTCTGCCGATGATTCCGATCCTCTCGGGCGTCATCGTCGGGCGTGGCGCTCATGTCACGCGCGGCCACGCGTTTTCCCTTTCCGCGGCATACGTGATGGGCATGGCGATCACCTATGCCATTGCCGGCGTGCTCGCGGGCTTGTCCGGGGCCATGCTCTCGGCCGCGTTGCAAAGCCCGTGGGTGCTGGGATCGTTTGCCGCCGTGTTCGTGCTCCTGGCCGGCGCGATGTTCGGCTTTTACGAGCTGCAGCTTCCGGCTGCATTGCAGACGCGCCTCGCGGATGCCTCGAACCGGCTGCCCGGCGGGCATCTGACCGGCGTATTCGCAATGGGTGCACTGTCCGCGTTAATCGTCGGGCCGTGCGTGGCAGCCCCGCTGGCCGGCGCGCTGCTCTACATCAGCCAGAGCCGCGACGTCGTCCTCGGTGGCTCGGCGCTGTTCGTAATGGCCCTGGGAATGGGGGTGCCGCTTCTCGTCGTAGGTGCGTCCGCCGGTGCACTGCTGCCCAGAGTCGGCCCGTGGATGGAGACCGTGACGCGCTTTTTCGGCGTGGTGCTGCTCGCGGTCGCGATCTATCTTGTCGCGCCCCTCGTCCCTCGCGCCGTGGAGATGCTCGCCTGGGCCGCGCTGCTCGTGATCACGGGGATTTTTCTTCGCGCGATCGATCCCTTGCCGACGAGCGCACGTGGGTTCGACCGCTTCGCAAAGGGCTTGGGCGTCATTGCGCTCGTCGCGGGCATTGCATTCCTGATTGGGGCGCTCGCCGGCAGCCGCGACGTGCTGCAGCCGCTCGCCGGCTTGCGCGGTGCGTCCTCGCCTGCGGCGGCGCCGGTCGTCTTTACGCGCGTCAACTCGATGGACGAGCTGGACCGCGCCATTTCGGGCGCCCGCGGCCGTCCGGTCATGCTCGACTTCTATGCCGACTGGTGCGTGTCGTGTAAGGAGATGGAGCGCTACACCTTTTCCGACCCGCAGGTGAGCGCACGCATGTCGAATGTCGTGAAGATCCAGGCCGACGTCACGGCTAACGCCCCCGAGCATCAGCAGCTGCTCAAGCGCTTCCGTCTTTTCGGCCCGCCGGGCATCGTGTTTTTCGACCCCGAAGGCCGCGAAATCCAGGGCCTGCGGGTGATCGGCTTCCAGCCGGCGGACCGCTTCGCCAAAGTTCTCGATCAGGTGCTCGCATTCGAGCGCGTGGCACAGTGACGTGCGGGGCATGAAGCGCGCGCGGGAATGGGTGCTGATCGCCGTCGTCGGTCTCGCCGCAGGTGCCGCTGGGTACGGCTACAACGTCTGGCGCATCGGGCCGGCGGAGCAGACCCGGCAAGGCCTCGCCGATCTTACAGGAGCCCGGCTACCGGACCTCGATGGCGCCTTGCAATCGGTCGCTCAATGGCGTGGAAAAGTCGTGGTCGTGAATTTCTGGGCGACATGGTGCGCGCCATGCCGCGAAGAGATCCCAATGCTGGTGAAGCTGCAGCAGAAGTACGGGGCGCATGGCCTTCAACTCGTCGGCATCGCGATCGATCGGCCCGAGAAAGTGCGGCCGTACGCCGCGGAGATGGGCATGAATTTCCCTGTGCTGCTCGCCAGTCTCGACGGCATCGAGCTCACACGGCGGCTCGGTAACAAAGCGGGCGTTCTGCCGTACACGGTCGTTCTGGACCGCGACGGCGAAATCGCGAGGCTCGAGGTGGGCGCACTCAAGGAAGCCCGTATCGAGGCGCTGGTAGCCGGCCTGCTTTAACGAATCCGCGCCAATTCGCCTCATCTTCGCGCAAGTCTCACGGGACCCGCGTTTTCCACGCAGCTGGTGGGAGCGCCGTCGCGACCGCTTGCCCTGATGTTTCGCCACCGGCTCCTCCGCGCCCGACTCCGACTCGGTAGTCGGGCGCAACTTGCGTCAATTTCAGCAATCAGCTGGACAAGTTGCCGGCATCTGCGGCAAACTTCGGCCGCGCTCCAGGGTGGGGGCCGCCTTTAGCCGCAGGAGAGACCATCGCCGATGGCGAAGCGTATTCTGGTTATCAATGGCCCCAATCTGAACATGCTGGGGACGCGGGAGCCGGACCGTTACGGCACGGTCACGCTGCAGGGGATCGAGCAGCGGCTGCGGGAGCAGGCCCAGTCCGCGGGGGCGGAGCTCACCTGTTATCAGAGCAATTCGGAATCGGAGCTCGTCGACCGAATACAGCAGGCGGGCACGGAAGGGATCGACTTCATCATTATCAACCCGGCAGCGTACAGCCACACCAGCATCGCGATGCGCGATGCGCTTGCTGCCGTGCGCGTCCCGTTCGTGGAAGTGCACATCTCGAATATCCATGCGCGTGAGCCATTCCGGAGCCGCTCGTATTTCAGCGATCTTGCAGCCGGCGTGATAAGCGGCATGGGCGCCAAAGGCTACGAGCTCGCGCTCGCTTACGCGCTCGACGAGCCGGGAACACGCTAGGAGCCTTGGATGGACCTGCGGAAACTGAAGACGCTGATCGACCTCGTTCAGCAATCCGGCATTGCGGAGCTGGAAATCACGGAGGGGGAGGAAAAAGTCCGGATCAGCCGTGGCATGAGCAGCGTCGCACCCCAGGGGTTACCCCAGCCTGGAACGATGTATGTGAGGGCGCCCGCCCCCTTCTCGGGTGGCGAGCCGGGTCCGGCGACGCCCGCCGGCACCGAACAAGCGGCCGCGCCGCCCGAACCAGAAGGCCACGTCATCAAGTCGCCGATGGTCGGCACGTTCTACCGGAGCTCGGCACCGGGCTCCAAACCGTTCGTCGAGGTCGGGCAAGCCGTCAAAGCCGGCGATACCGTATGCATCATCGAAGCGATGAAGCTCCTGAACGAGATCGAAGCCGACCACGACGGCGTCGTCAAGGAGATCCTCGCCGAGAACGGTGAGCCGGTGGAATACGGCCAGCCGTTGATAGCGCTGGCGTAGTTCCGATGTTCGGCAAGATCCTCATCGCCAACCGCGGCGAAATCGCGCTGCGCATCCAGCGCGCATGCCGCGAGCTCGGCGTGAAGACCGTCGTCGTCCACTCCGAAGCGGATGCCGAAGCAAAATACGTCAAGCTTGCCGACGAATCGGTGTGCATCGGTCCTGCCGCTTCGAGCGCGAGCTATCTCAACGTGCCGGCCATCATCAGCGCGGCCGAAGTAACCGACGCCGAAGCGATACATCCCGGATACGGTTTTCTGTCCGAAAACGCAGACTTTGCCGAGCGGGTGAGCCAGAGCGGGTTCGTCTTCATCGGCCCGCGGGCGGAGACGATCCGCCTCATGGGAGACAAGGTCAGCGCGAAAATCGCGATGAAAAAAGCCGGCGTGCCCGTGGTGCGCGGCTACGACAATGCGCTGCCGGACGATTCCAAGGAAATCGTCAGGATCGCGCGCGAGATCGGGTACCCGGTGATCGTCAAGGCAGCCGGGGGCGGCGGCGGGCGCGGCATGCGCGCCGTCCATACCGAAGCGGCGCTCGTGAACGCCGTCAGCACGACACGCGCGGAAGCTCAGGCGGCGTTCGGTAACGGTGCGCTCTATCTCGAGAAATATCTCGAGCGTCCGCGTCATATCGAGATCCAGGTGCTCGCAGACAGGCATCGGAGCGCGATTTACATCGGGGATCGCGACTGCTCGATGCAGCGCAGGCACCAGAAGATCATCGAAGAGGCGCCCGCGCCTCACATCAATCCGCGTGCAAGGCTTCGCATCGGCGAACGCTGTGCCGAGGCGTGCCGCAAGATCGGCTATGAGGGTGCGGGCACTTTCGAGTTCCTGTACGAGAACGGGGAGTTCTTTTTCATCGAGATGAACACGCGCGTACAGGTCGAGCACCCCGTCACCGAAATGATCAGCGGCCTCGATATCGTGCAGCTGCAGATCCGTATCGCATGCGGCGAGAAGCTGCCGATCAAGCAGCGCGACGTCAACCTGAAGGGGCACGCCATCGAGTGCCGCATCAATGCGGAAGATCCGTTCAAGTTCACGCCCTCGCCGGGACGTATCACGTCGTTCCACACGCCCGGAGGTCCCGGGATACGCGTCGATTCACACGTCTACAACGGTTATTTCGTCCCCCCTCATTACGACTCGCTTCTCGGCAAAATCATTGCGTACGGCGACACGCGCGAGCAGGCGATCGCACGGTTGAAGATCGCACTCTCGGAGACCGTCCTCGAGGGGATCAAAACCAACATTCCGCTCCACCAGGAGCTGCTCCACGACGCCGCATTTCTGCGCGGCGGCACGAGCATCCACTACCTCGAAGAAAAGCTCGCGAAGATCACCGAGCGCTGATCGACGTCGAGCATTGGACTATGAGCTGGGTCTGCGCCACCGTCATCGTCGATCGCAGTCTCGCGGATGCTCTTTCGGACGCGCTCGTCGAAGCGGGGGCGTTGAGCGTCGACGTGTCGGACGCGGATGCCGGCACGCCCGACGAACGGCCGATATTCGACGAGCCGGGCGGCGCGCCAGCGCCGCAGTGGTCGCGCGTCCGAGTTGCCGCCCTGTTCACGCGTGATGCCCATCTCGGCGGCGGGATCGGCGCCGCGTTCGAGCAGGCTGGCGTCGACGCCGCGACGAAATACGACATCGCCGAAGTCGAGGACGACGATTGGGTGCGGCGCACGCATGCGCAGTTCGCGCCTCAGCAAGTCG
>DASRIK010000342.1:0-4052 GCA_035650035.1 Burkholderiales bacterium
ATCCACTAGATCGCGATATACCAAACGAAAGTATCCTTCGATGCACGCGATCCAGCCAATCGGCAGGTACTTCACGAGCTCCGCCTTCACAGGGGCCGCAATTCTGCGCGTGCGCTCGAGGTGCTCGTGAACCTCTATCAGCGCATCAGCTCTCCGCTCGAACTGCGCGAAGCGCGATCCGCGACGATGCAACCGGTCGCGCTTCGCCGAGATCTCTGCAATGTAGTCGCGCTTCGACATTACTTCGATTTTTGCCGCCTAACGTCCCGTTAACCCGCGCGCCGCTTGCGGCGCGTCGCGGTTGAACGAAGGGTTGGGCGTGCGCACTATTGCGGCTTAATGCCCGCCACCTTGGCAACGCGTGCCACGGCCTCGATCTCGTTGCGCACGAAGCGCGCAAATTCGGTCCGCGTCATGCTCATCGGCTCGGCCGCGAGCGTTGCGAATCGCTCGCGCACATCCGCTGCTACGCGAGCGTGCGAGGTGTCATTCGCAATTTTGTCCACAATGGCCGCGGGCGTACGAGCTGGCGCCCATATGCCAAACCAGAGTGAATGCTCGAAGCCGGCGACTCCGGCCTCTGCGATGGTCGGAACATCCGGCAGCCACGCGGAGCGCTTGCCAGTGCTGACACCCAGCGGGCGAAGCTTGCCGCCCTGGATAAACGGCAGCGCGGTGCCAACCGACGGAATCCAATAGGTAACGCGACCCATCATGACATCGTTCATCGCTTCCGGCCCGCCCTTGTACGCAACGTGCACCACGTCTATCCCCGCCGCGAGCTTGAATATTTCGCCGGTGAAATGTACGCCGCTGCCTGCTCCCGGGGATGCAAATGTAATCTGCCCGGGCCGCGCCTTCGCGGACGCAATTAGCTCGGAGACACTTTTTACGCCCGCTGATGAGGACAGGACCAGAACCTGGGCCAGACTGGCGACCCCAGCGATCTCGACAAAATCCTTCAACGTGTCGTATGGCAGTTTGTTGTACAGGGCGGGGTTCACCGCGTGACCGTTGCCGACGAAGAGCAGTGTGTATCCATCTGTGGGTGACTTCGCGACCATTGCGGTGCCTATCACGCCGCCCGCGCCAGGTCGATTGTCCACAACCACTGGTTGGCTCCATGTTTCGGAGAGCTTCTGTCCCACCCAACGGCCAACAATGTCGAGCCCACTGCCTGCGGATATCGGAATTACTATCCGCACGGGCTTGGTGGGGTAGCTTTGAGCAAAGGCACCCATGGCCATTGACATCGCAGCGGCAAAAACAACCGCAACTATTGCTCTTTTCATGGCTACGCCCTCCTTGGCTAAAGTTAAACCTACCCGAAGCTATCAGAGTGATCGAGGCAAGCACGCCCAACGTGATGTGAACTTTCGAAACGTCGGATAAGAAAATAGGCCGGAAGCCATGGGCGTCATCTTCGCTTTCTAATCATGCGTTTAGGCTACCGCAACGGGGAGTACGTCGCGAAATAGGCTGCGTGGCCTGCAGGACTATTTCGTTAGGCTGCAGGAGCATCATGCGCTGGTCGTACTCGGCGCTTTCGGCGTCTCCAACTGCTCTGTCACACGCAGCTTTCGCACCACGAGCTCATCTATTTCCACACGGCCGATTCGGGCACGGCCGATTGCCAGGCGACCCACCGTTAACGCACCGATCGCAAGGGCACCGAGCGCAATCGCCCCCACGGCGATCGCGCCTACCGCCTGCGCGCCAACACGTATCGCGGTAAGTGCACGTGACTTACTCGATTCGGTCATCAACATCTGCGCCTGGCACCGTTTCCGCGTCCCGCTGAACTGTCGCCGTCCTGACGATCCTGACGCTGCCGATCCAATTGCGTTTTCGTCGTTCGAGTCGCGAGGCTTGCTCCTCAGCACCAAAGCTGGCTGCCGCGCGACGAATCAGCGCTGGCTCCACGTTTTCGAACGTGTTCACATTGACGACCGCATAAAGAGCACCGTCGATCCGACTCGTGACGACGGGCACGACGCCGCATCGCGCACAGGCGTGGAATTCCGCCGTCTCGGTGCCGAACGCGTATTTCGACACGAGCGCAGAGTCCTGGATGAGCACTTCCAGACTGCCGGCCGGGTTCGACGTCCACACGCCGCCATGCTTGGTGCAGAACGAGCAATCGCACGCGCGGGCGGGAATCTCCGCAGGATCGGGATTCCAGCTCAGATTAAAGCTGATATTTCCGCAATGGCATTTACCGTGAATCAACATCGCCCCTGCTCCCAAGCGCAGCGATCCCCGCGTAAAGCTGATGACGAATCGATCGCGACGCCTTATTGACTGAGGATCTCGCCCGGACGGTAGAGCTGACGTCGCTCCGAGAGGCTTTTTTGTCGTTGTCCGCACGCCTCACCAAACACCCCCTGCACGCGGCCATTGCCGGCATAGCCCCACATGCCGCTCTGCACATCGAGCCAGTAGTGGCCGTTTGGTATATGAGTACACGCGCGCCGCTCGAGACCAGCTACTTGCGCATCGCTCAAGCGCTGCCCGTTCACGATCACCATGCGCGACTGCGCGTAAGCCGCCAGGGACGCAGTGACCCCGATGACGAGGGCAACTCCGGAGCGCTTGACGACGTCTCTCACGCGGCCAGTATGCGCCCCCGAGTGCCATCTCTCAATCCGGCTTCACGCCCGCCGCTTTCACCACTTTCGCCCATTTTTCGAAGTCGGCTTTGTGACACGCAGCGAGCCGTGCAGGCGTGCCCCCCGGCAGCTTCGGCACCGTCGGCCGCAAGGTGCTTCCGCACGTCCGCAGTCTTCAGCACCTTGTTCGTTTCGGCATTCAGACGATTGACGATCGCGCCGGGAATACCCGCGGGACCATAGAGTCCCCTTCACCGGTTTCTCCGGGTAAGTTTGCGGGAGCGCCACAGCCGACATGAGCAAAGCCGCGGTCCCGAAGATCGCATGCCACTTCATCCGAGCATCAGCCTTTCGACGCGGGAGAGCAGATTGCCCGTGCGTGGCGGCCCCGACGCCCAGCCGAGCGCGACGCCCGCTGCATTCGCGATCATGTCCCCAAGGTCGTACTCCCGCGCACCGCCCAGGCCCTGCAGGAACTCGAGGCTGACTCCAAGCAGCACGAAACCGAGCGCAATCAGAATACGCGAACGCGCGCCGTAGTAGATCTGGATGAACCAGAACATCAAGACGGTATATGCGACGACGTGCCCGACCTTGTCGCTCGCGGGCACCTCGAGTTTCGGAGGCGCCGGCGTAAGCGAGAGATAAACGACCGCGGCGACGAGGAGCCATCCGGTTGCAAGCCAGAGCGGCAGCCACCGCAGAGCACCTGCTTCAGAATTCATTCCAGAAACTCGTGAGACCCGATCCACTATACTAGCGTCCCGATTGGAATCATGGGGTATACACGTGAGCTCAAGCATCGAGAAGCGTCTCTCCGAAATCGGCATCACCCTTCCGGCGCCGGGTTCACCGGCCGGGAACTACGTGCCGTTCGTCATCGTTGGAGAGCTCGCCTTCATGTCAGGCCAGGTTGCGCGCGAGGCCGGCAAAATGAAGTACACGGGCAAAGTCGGACGCGATCTCACCGTCGAGCAGGGTCAGGCGGCGGCGCGGCTTTGTGCCGTCAACCTGCTGACGCAACTCAAAGCCGCGTGCGGCGGTGATCTCGATCGCGTCGAGCGCTGCGTGCGCCTTTCGGGGTTCGTCAACTGCACGCCCGAATTCATGGAGCAGCCTAAAGTCGTCAACGGCGCGTCCGATCTGATGGTCGGGGTGTTCGGCGAGCGCGGCCAGCACGCGCGTACTGCCGTCGGTGCGCCGGCATTGCCGCTGGATTCGGCGGTGGAAGTGGAAGCAATATTCCAGCTGAAACGCTGAAGTAACTCTGCGAGCGAGAACTCAGCTCAAAAACTCCCTCACCCCTGCCGCTCTCCCGGAGGGCGAGGGGGTTCGTCTCCCTTCTCCCCACGGGAGAAGGGTGGGGATGAGGGAAAAGAAGAACGACGAGCTATTTTTGAGATAGCTTCTAGAACAATTTCTTGCGGCGGATTTTTTTCGGGT
>DASRIK010000343.1:0-6388 GCA_035650035.1 Burkholderiales bacterium
GATCGTGAACTGCGGCGACGATCCGCAAGTCTTCCGCATGATCAGCAAAGCCGAGACGATCGGGGTTTTCCAGATCGAGTCGCGCGCACAGATGTCGATGCTGCCGAGGCTACGACCGGAGCGCTTCTACGATCTCGTGATCGAAATCGCGATCGTGCGTCCCGGCCCCATCCAGGGCGGCATGGTGCATCCGTACCTCCGACGCAAGCAGGGGCTCGAGTCCGTGTCCTACCCTTCTCCCGAGGTAAGGCAGGTGCTCGAAAGAACGCTCGGCGTGCCGATTTTCCAGGAGCAGGTGATGCGTCTCGCGATGGTCGCCGCAGATTTCACGGCAGGCGAAGCCGATCAGTTGCGCCGCGCGATGGCTGCGTGGAAACGTAAAGGCGGTCTGGAGCCCTTCGAGGCCCGCCTGCGCAGCGGCATGATCGCGAAGGGCTATACCGCCGAATTCGCCGAGCAGATCTTCCGGCAGATCTGCGGTTTCGGCGAATACGGTTTTCCGGAATCGCATTCGGCGAGCTTCGCGCTGCTCGCGTACGTCTCCGCGTGGATCAAGCATTACGAACCGGCCGCTTTTCTCGCCGCGCTCCTCAACAGCCAGCCGATGGGGTTTTATTCGCCTTCCGTGCTCGTGCAGGATGCGCGGCGTAACGGCGTCGAAGTGAGGCCCGTCGACGTCACTGTAAGCGCGCCTGACTGCACCCTGGAGTCACGGGCCGAAAGCGCGCCTGCCGTGCGACTGGGACTGCGCATGATGAAAGGACTCACGGAAGCGGGCGCGAAGCGCATCGAAGCGGCACGGAAAGTCCGTGCGTTCGAAAGCGTGAACGATCTCGCACGCCGCGCGGAGTTGAACCGGCGCGATCTTGCAAGTCTGGCAGCGGCGGGCGCGCTCGCGAGCCTTGCAGGGCATCGTCGTAACGCCCACTGGATGGTCGCCGGTACCTTCGTCGAGCCCCAGCTCCTGCGCGATGCACCGATCCAGGAAACGCTGCCGCTCCTCCCGAAGCCGGGCGAAGGCGAAGAGATCGTCGCCGATTACCGCAGCCTCGGTCTCACGCTCGGACGTCACCCGCTCGCGCTGCTAAGGGGCCGATTGAAACGAATGCGTCTTGCGAGCGCGTCGGAACTGAAAGCCATGCCCGATGGAAAGCCCGCGCGAACGGCGGGCATCGTGACGTGCCGCCAGCGCCCGGGCACCGCGCAGGGCGTGATTTTCGTGACGCTCGAAGACGAGACGGGTTACACGAACGTCATCGTGTGGAACGATCTCGTGGAAAGGCAGAAAAAGGAGCTTCTCGGTGCAAGGCTCCTCGGCGTGGAAGGCTACATGCAGAAGGAAGGCGAAGTGATTCACCTCGTCGCGCGCCGCCTCGTCGATCACAGCCCGCTGCTGGGGCGGCTGCTGACCGAATCGCGCGATTTTCACTGAACCCTCGGCCGCTCGCCTGGAGCGCCCTACAGTCGCGTGCCAATCTCCAGCACGAGGGCGAGTGGCTGTCGGAAAACTTTACACCCCACCTACACGCGTTTTGGTTCCCGTGAGCAGCGGAACACGCTTCCATCGCCCAGCGCGGCCCGTAACCCCGGGACTGCGGGCGAAAAAAAACCCTTCCCGTGAGCGGAAGGGTTTTTTAATGTTTCCGGACTTCGCTTAGGCGGAAACCTTGCGCCGTCTCGCCGCAGCGAGACCCAGAAGACCAAGCGCGGTAAGCCACAGAGCGGTGGGCTCGGGAGCCGCGGCTGGCGGTTCGACTTGCTGCTGAACGAACCCGATGATGTTTCGCAGGAAGTTCTGCGAATCGGTTTCCGCGTTGTCCTGCATGAAATTGACGTCGAACACCACGGTCAGCGCACCAGTCAGCGCGTTCGCAAGGTCGTCGGTGTCGAACGCGATTCCCGTTCCGGGGCCACTCGCGGATGTTCCCGTCATGAACTGTCCGGTACCCGCCGTCGTAACACCGCCCGGCGCCGCGTAGGTCACGTTGCCATCAGGGATCGCGAATGGCCCGGTGAAAGGCGCAAACACCGTCTGGGTACTGGCCGGCGTCGTAAAGGTCAGGCTGCCGCCACCCGCCAGGTTGATAAAGGCGAGCACCGAATTGTTCCGCGTCGGGAAGCTCGAGTTCTCGCCCATCATGAACATGCCGCCGCCCTGCTGGAGATAAGCGAGATAGTCCGTTTGCTGACCAGCAGTGACCGGTGTGCTGTTGCTGAACCGGATGTCCCAAACCTGCGTGAAGCCCGTCAGTTGTGCCAGCGGGAGCGGTTGATCCACGACCGTAGTCGTATTACCGGCTGCCGTATGCTTTGCGACCAGGCTGGTCGTAATCGAATTCGTCGTGCCGACCTCGCTAGTGGTGGACAAGCCGTTGATGATGAGGACCGGTCCGGCGGATGCCGCAGTGGCGATGCTGAAGCAGGCCGCGACCACTAACTTCAATGCGATGCCTGGCGATTGGTGTAACCCCTGGTACATTTGTTCTCTCCTTTTTTGTCTCTTACAAAAGCCGCCCGATGCCATGAGCATGAACCGTACCAAAGACCGTTGGCATTAAAAGAAAATCGCAAGACCTTGTTTCTCCGAGCGCATTGGGCTTGGCATGCGATGCGTGGCGGCGTTGTCCACAGGCCCTGTGGAAAAAATTCCGACACGTCGGAACCGCCCCCGTCCACGTTCCGTAAAGATTTCGACAGACGCGGGACGGAATCTGCCCGGGCTCACCACAGAGCCAATCGGTGCCGCGCTAGTCAGCCGCCTCTGGTTGGCCGGGCAAAAGCTCTTCGGTAAAGCCGAAGTTGCGCATGTCGTCGATGCGCATCGGATAGAGAATGCCCATGAGGTGATCGACCTCGTGCTGCACGACGCGTGCATGGAAGTTCTCTACCGTGCGGTCGATCGGGTTGCCGTACTGGTCCACGCCGCGGTATCGCAAACGCTTGTAGCGCGGGACGAGCCCGCGCATGCCCGGAACCGAAAGACAGCCTTCCCAGCCCTCCTCCAGCTCTTCGCCGATCGGCTCGAGCTCCGGATTGATGAGGACCGTGTGCGGCACCGGTTCGGCCTGCGGATATCGCCGGTTCGCATCCACGCCGAAGATGACGACCTGCAGGTCGACGCCGATCTGCGGTGCGGCGAGTCCCGCCCCGTTCAGCGCCTGCATGGTGTCGCGCATGTCGGCGACGAGCTCGTGGAGCTCGGGGGTATCCAGTGTCTCTACGCGATGCGAGACCTGGAGCAGCCGCGGATCGCCCATACGCAGCACGGGTCTAGCGGACATCGAGTGTCACCAGGTAATCGATGATCTTGTGTACGCGGGCCAGCGCTTCGCGCGACACGGCATTGATATCCGCCATTTTGATGCCGCTCGCGCTGTCGCCACGTCCGGCGGCGTAGTTCACCACGACGGCGATGGTTGCATAGCAGAGGCCGAGCTCGCGCGCGAGCGCCGCTTCGGGCATCCCCGTCATCCCGACCATGTCCGCTCCGTCGCGCTCGAGTCTCGTGATCTCGGCCGCACTTTCCAGCCGCGGTCCCTGCGTGGCCGCGTACGTGCCGCCTGCGAGCAGCGGCTCTCCCGCCGCCTCCGCGGCACTTAGCAGACGCTCGCGCAGCGCCTCGCAGTACGGCTGCGTGAAATCGACATGCACCACACCCCGATCGGTACCGTGGAAATACGTGAATTCGCGGCCGTGCGTGTAGTCGATGATCTGATCGGGCACGGCGAGAGCACCGGGGCTGAGATCTGCGCGGATGCCGCCGACGGACGCGACCGACACCACGTATTTCACGGGGAATTGCGCGATCGCCCACATGTTCGCGCGGTAGTTCACTCTGTGCGGCGGGATCGTGTGCCCGTAGCCGTGGCGCGCGAGGAACGCGACGGGCTCACCCCGGATGTTGCCGAACGTGATCGCACCGGACGGATCGCCGTACGGCGTGCGCACGACCTCGCGCCGGATTACGTCGAGATTCGCGAGCTGCGTGAGGCCGCTTCCTCCGATGATCGCTAACATGACAAAGCTGCAGGAAGCAGGCGGCAGCCGCTGGCAGCGGCCCGGTTCAGGTTCGGCATCACCCCTCCTTCAACGCGTAAATCGCGGGGAGGTTGCGCCATGCGCCGTGTACGTCCATGCCGAAGCCGAATACGTATCGATTCGGAACGATGATGCCCACGAAGTCCGGGTTGATCGGTTTCGCGCGCCCGGTGTCTTTTTCGGCAAAAACCGCAGCATGAAATTCGGTCGCGCCGGCCTCCATCAGCTTTTCGCGCACGGCCGCAAGCGTATGGCCTTCGTCCAGTATGTCGTCGAGCACGAGGACGACACGGCCGGCGACAGCCGTCCCGGGGCTCACTTTCCACGTGATTTCGCCGCCGACGGTTGCCGAACCGTAGCGCGTCACGTCGAGATAATCGAAGTTGAGCGGGAAGCGCAATTGCGGCAGGAGCTGCCCCGAAAAAACGACGCTGCCGCGCATCACGGTGAGCACGAGCGGGTGACGCTTACCGAGCCTCGCCGTAATCTCCCGGGCAAGCCGCGCCACTTCGTCGACGACGCACTCCGCGGAACAAAGCTCATCGGCCTGTTCGAGGATACGCCAGGCTTCATCCGGAGTTAGGGTCATTCCGCTGCTCAGCGAAGCGCGGACGCAGCCGCCGCCCACGAGGCAACGCACGCGCGACGGGTGGGCTTCAGTCCTCGACCCGACATCCCATCGACTTGAGGTAACTGCGAAACTCGGCGCCGATCTCCGGATGCTTCACCGCAAACGCGAGGTTTGCTTTCAGATAATCGAGCTTGCTGCCGCAGTCGTAGCGGACGCCGTCGAACTCGTAGGCAAAGACGTCCTCGTCCTGCAGCAGCGCCGCGATCGCATCCGTCAATTGGATCTCGCCTCCGGCGCCGGGTGTCTGATGTTGCAAGTGGTAAAAAATGCGCGGCGTGAGTATATACCGTCCGACGACGCCCAGCGTCGACGGGGCTTTATCCGGATCAGGTTTCTCGACGATGCCCCCGATGCGATGTGGAGACCGCGACTGCGGCTCGGTCCGCACGATGCCGTAACGCTTCGTTTCCTCCCGCGCGATGTTCTGGACCGCCACGATCGAGCGTCCGCAACGGCTGTAGATGGACGCCATCTGGGACAGCACGGGTGTCTTTGCATCGATCAGGTCATCCGCGAGCACGATGGCGAAAGGATCGTCCCCGACGACGGGCTGCGCACAGAGTATCGCGTGGCCGAGTCCGAGCGCCTGCGGCTGGCGCACGTACACGCAGGAGACGTTCCGCGGCAGGATGTCCTGCACCGTCTGAAGCAGGTCGTGCGCCCCGCGCTGCGAAAGCTCCGCCTCGAGCTCCGTCGCCTTGTCGAAATGATCTTCGATGGCGCGCTTCCCACGCCCCGTCACAAAGATCATTTCCGTCATTCCGGCGGCCACTGCTTCCTCGACGGCATATTGAATGAGCGGCTTGTCCACCACCGGCATCATCTCTTTCGCGCTCGCCTTGGTCGCAGGCAGAAAGCGGGTACCCATCCCCGCCACGGGGAAAACGGCTTTGGTGATCTTGTTCATGCGAGCTTCGGTTTCAATGGCCGAGCAATTTTAGCAAGTCCCGTTCCTCTAGCACCGCGACGCCCAGCTCGCGCGCTTTTTCGAGCTTGCTCCCCGCCTCCGCGCCCGCGACTACATAGTCTGTTTTTCTCGAGACGCTTCCCGTGACACGGCCGCCTTGTGCCTCGATGCGCGCCGTCGCCTCGTCGCGCGTCAAATTCGGGAGCGTGCCGGTAAGAACGAACGTGCGTCCGGTGAGCTTGCCGGCTGTTCGGATTCGGCGCGCAATGGTTTCCGGCCTGACGCCGGCATCGAGCAGGTCGCGGATGACGTCGCGATTGTGCTGCTGTGCGACGAAATTACCGACGCTTTGCATGATTTCCGGGCCGACGCCTGCAAGCACGGCGTCGAGAAGCGCTTCGCCGCGATTCCTGCGCCGTGTGTTCTCTTTCTGCACGCGCTCCTTTTCTTCGATCAGCGTAGCCCAGTCCGCGTCCAGCAGGGCTTCGATGGACCCGAAGTGCTGCGCAAGGATCTTGGCGATCTCCTCGCCGACGTGGTGCATCCCCAAGGCATAGATGAATCGTGCGAGCGTACGGTTTTTGCTGCCTTCGATGGCGGCGACCACATTCGCCGCCGATTTTTCGGCCATGCGCTCGAGCTTTGCGAGCGTCGGGACGTCCAGCCGGTAAAGATCGGCCGGCGTATGCACGAGGCCGCTCTCGACCAGCTGGTCTACCAGCTTCTCGCCCAGGCCCTCGATATCCATCGCCCTTCGCGATGCGTAATGCAGTATGGCCTGCTTGCGCTGCGCCCCGCAGTAAAGTCCCCCG
>DASRIK010000344.1:0-8854 GCA_035650035.1 Burkholderiales bacterium
AGCCGCGCCGCACGCCGAGCTTCTTCGCGTCCTCGGGATGCATATACGCGACGGCATTCGGCACGGCGCGGTAAAGCTCTGGCACCCGACGTGTCATCGACCCCGAATGCCAGTGCTCGAGCACGCGGCCGGTGACGAGCCAGAACGGATATTCCTTGTCCGGCGATTCCGCAGCTGCCTCGTACGGCACTGCGTAAATGTAGGCCCTGCCATCCGGGTTGCCATAGAAGTGGAAACCGGTTCCGGCCTTGACGTAGGGATCGGTTCCTTCGCGATAGCGCCAGCGTGTTTCCTTTCCATTCACCACCGGCCAACGCAGCCCTCGCGCTTTGTGGTACTCGTCGAACGGCGCGAGGTCGTGGCCGTGGCCGCGGCCGAACTGCGCATATTCCTCGAAGAGCCCTTTCTGCACGTAGAAGCCGAAATGCTTCGCCTCGTGGTTCGCGTAGGTGGTATCGAGCTCCGAGAGTGGAAAGCGGTCTACCTGACCGTTGCGGAAAAGAACGTCGAACATGGTTTTGCCGCGGTACTCGGGCTTCGCATCGAGGAGCTCTTTCGGCCAGATCTCTTCCATCTTGAAGCGCTTGGAGAACTCCATCATCTGCCACAAGTCCGAGCGCGCCTGGCCCGGAGCATCGACGAGCTGGTGCCAGAATTGGGTGCGGCGCTCGGCGTTCCCGAACGCGCCTTCTTTCTCGACCCACATTGCGGCGGGCAGAATCAGGTCCGCCGAGGCGGAAGTCACCGTCGGATACACCTCGGAGACAACGATAAAGTTGTCAGGATTGCGATAGCCCGGATAGCCTTCCTCGTTCAGGTTCGCGGCGGCCTGAATGTTGTTGGTCGTCTGGACCCAGTAGGCGTTCAGCTTGCCATCCTTCAGCATGCGGTTCTGCAGGACAGCGTGGTAACCCGGCTTGTCCGGTATCGTGCCCGGCGGCAGCTTCCAGATACTCTCGGTCATCGCGCGGTGCTTCGGATTCGTCACGACCATGTCGGCGGGCAGCCGATGAGAAAACGTCCCGACTTCGCGGGCCGTGCCGCATGCGGAAGGCTGACCTGTCAGCGAAAACGGGCTGTTGCCGGGCGTGGCGATTTTGCCGGTGAGCAGGTGGATGTTGTAAATCATGTGATTCGCCCAGACGCCACGGGTGTGCTGGTTGAAACCCATGGTCCAGAACGACATTACCTTCACCTTCGGGTCCGCATAGATCTGCGCGAGCTTTTCGAGCTTCTCGCGCGGCACACCCGAGATCCGGGACGCGTAGCCGACGTCGTAACGCGAGACGAACTTCGCGAACTCGTCGAAGCTCATCGGCTGGGATCCGCCGGGATCGGCTGCGTTCTTGGCGGCTTTCTGCAGCGCATGCTCCGGTCTCAGGCCGTAACCGATCTCCGTGTTACCGCGTTTGAAAGTGACGTGCTTGCTGACGAATTCGCGATTCACGCGGTTTTTCGTGATGATGTAGTTCGCGATGTAATTCAGAATCGCGAGATCCGTTTGCGGCGTGAACACGATCGGCAGGTCCGCGAGCTCGAAGGAGCGATGCTCGAAGGTGGAGAGCACCGCCACCTGGGTTTGCGGCGCCGATAATCTGCGGTCGCTCACCCTGTGCCACAGCACGGGGTGCATTTCCGCCATGTTGGAGCCCCACAGCACGAACGCATCGGCCTGCTCGATGTCGTCGTAGCAGCCCATTGGCTCGTCCATGCCGAAGGTGCGCATGAAGCCCGCGACGGCAGAAGCCATGCAGTGACGTGCGTTCGGGTCGAGGTTGTTCGAGCGAAAGCCCGCCTTCATGAGCTTGGAGGCGACGTAGCCTTCCCAGATCGTCCACTGCCCGGAACCGAACATGCCCACGCCCGAGGGACCCTTGTCGCGCAATGCGGCCTTCCACTTCTCGGCCATGACGTCGAAAGCGCGTTCCCACGTAATGGGCGCGAAATCGCCTTCCTTGTCGAACTTGCCGTTCTTCATGCGCAGCAGCGGCGTCGTGAGCCTGTCCTCCCCGTACATGATCTTCGACAGGAAATAACCTTTCACGCAGTTCACCCCGCGGTTCACCTCCGCGAGCTGGTCCCCGTGCGTCGCAACGACTTTGCCGTCCTTCACCGCGACCGACACGCCGCAACCGGTTCCACAGAAGCGACAGGGTGCCTTGGACCAACGGAGCTTGGCCGCTTCGGTTTGCATGATGACGTTCGCGCCCGTGGCGCCGAGCGGAATGCCGCCTGCGGCCGCGGCAAGCGCCGCCGCCGATTGCCGCATGAAGTCGCGGCGCGTGATCTTGCTACTCATCGTTCAGTTCCTCATCGACCGTGTCGAGCGGCTCGCTCTGTTCCGAGACAAGCGCGGCCGACATGACGCCCGGCAAGCGCTGGATCGTGGTAAGCGTTTCGAGAATGGCGGAGTTGTCGAGGGCTTCGAGCGTGACTACGAGCTTGCCGCCGGCCGACGCATGCACGAGAGCACCCGGCAAACGGGCGATCTCACCCGCGACCTCGCTCGCGCGCTGAGCGGCTGCATGCACGAGCACGCCGGCGACCGAAAAGCTGCCGCTGGCCGGCACCGACACTGCTTCGGACGTCGCGGCGCGATCTGCCTGTTGGGGGGCGTCCGCGCCCGCCACCGGACGTTGCGGTGCGTCATTGCCGCGAATGTTTTTCTCCTCGAAAGTTTGCTGCTTCTTGAAACTACTGTAACAAGGTAGCCGGAACCCACGCTTGATGCAAATCAAGCATGGCGGCGCTCCTCGAATGCGCGCCGCAGAGGCTCGGCTTAGAATGAAAACACTTCGCCCTCCCGAACTGCTCACCCGAGAGAAACGACATCATGAACACTCGCACACCCAGGCTATCCGCCGCGACCTCACGAAAAGGCATCGATCTCCTGCGCGATCCGCTCCTCAACAAAGGTACGGCATTTACGCGCGAAGAACGCGCTGCGCTCGGCCTGCGCGGACTCCTGCCGCCTCATGTGCTCACGCAGGACGAACAGGCACGGCGCATCATGACGAATCTGCGCAAGTTCTCGGATCCGCTCGATCGGTATGTGGCGCTGAACTCGCTCCACGATCGCAACGAAACCCTGTTCTTTCGCGTCGTGATCGATCACATCGACGAGGTGATGCCGATCATTTACACGCCGACCGTGGGTCTTGCATGTCAGAAGTACGGGCAGGTATTCCAGCGGCCGCGAGGGATTTTCATCAGCATCGAAGACCGGGGCCAGGTCGCCGAAGTGCTGCGGAACTGGCCGCACCCCGCGCGTTTGATTGTCGTCACCGACGGCGAACGCATACTGGGTCTGGGGGATCTGGGTGCGAACGGCATGGGCATACCGGTGGGCAAGCTCGCGCTATACACCGGCTGTGGCGGCATCCCACCCGAGCACTGCCTGCCCGTGACGCTCGACGTGGGCACGAACAACGCCGAGCTGCTTGCCCACCCTTACTACGTCGGCCTTCGTCAGCGCCGCGTCACGGGCGCAGCCTACGACGAGCTCATGGAAGAGTTCATCGCGGCGGCACACGAAGTGTTTCCAGGTGTCATCATCCAGTTCGAGGACTTTGCGAATCACAACGCATTCAGACTGCTAGAGCACTACCGCACGCGTATTCCAACGTTCAATGACGACATTCAAGGGACCGCTGCGGTCGCGCTCGCCGGGGTGTTTTCCGCTCTGCGCGTGACCGGCCAGAAGCTGACCGACCAGCAATTTCTCTTCCTCGGCGCGGGCGAGGCGGCCGTCGGTATCGCCGACCTCATCGTCTCCGCGATGGAGGCGAGCGGGCTCGCATCCGAGGAAGCGCGCAGGCGCTGCTGGCTTTTCGATTCGCAGGGCCTCGTCGTGAAAAGCCGTCCGAAGCTCGCCTCGCATAAGCAGGGCTACGCGCACGAGCACGCGCCGGTCGACGATTTCGTGGGCGCGATCAGGGCCTTGAAGCCGACCGGCATCATCGGCGTTGCTGCAGTGGGCGGCACGTTCACGCGCGAAGTCCTGGAAGAGATGGCGAAGTTGAACGAGCGGCCCATCGTATTCGCGCTGTCCAATCCGACTTCACAATCGGAGTGCACGGCGGAGGAAGCGTACCGCTGGACGGGCGGCCGAGCGCTCTTCGCGTGTGGAAGCCCATTCAATCCGGTCACGCTGAACGGCAAGACGTTCGTTCCGCGGCAGGGTAACAACTCGTACATCTTCCCCGGCGTGGGATTGGGGGCCATGGTGAGCGGCACGCGCCAGATCACGGACGAAGTCTTCATGGCGGCGGCGCATCGCCTGGCGCACCTCGTGAGCGAATCCGACCTCGAGCAGGGAAGCCTCTATCCGGCGCTCTCCCGTACACGCGAAGTATCCGCGCATATCGGCGCTGCGGTGGTCGAGACCGCGCACAAGCGCGGGCTCACGCAGAAGCAGCCAGCGGCCGATACGCTGACCGAGGTGCAGAGCGTGATGTACGAGCCGCGTTATCCCAGCTACGCCTAAGGGCAAATTGCGCGTATTTGCGCTACGTCAATACGCAGGCCCAGCCGGACCGCTAGTGTCCATCCAACGGAGGGCGAAAAGCTCGAACGTTTAAAACCCGCTCCCGCCCTCCGCTGAAAGGAGGCGGCCGTGGAACTTCTGACGGTACTCGTACTGGCGGCAGCGCTCGGCGCAGCTTACGCGCTGGCGGCGGGCATCATTGCGATGGCGCGTAATGGCGAGGTCGCGCATCTCAGCAGCAAATCATGGATGGCATGGCGGGTCAGATGGCAAGCCATCGCCGTAGTGCTCATCATCGTGGGCGCCATCGGAACAGCCGCGAGCACGGCTTCACGCGAGCGCGACTGCGTCTACGACTACCAGATGATGACCAACACGGAATGTCATACCTACCGCGAAAAAATTCTCACCGCGTCATCGGGTGACGAGCGCCTCGCTCTCCGCGAGGAGCTTCATCGGGTGCTGGACGAACGCGCGCGCGGCGCGCCGGCAACCAACTGGCGCTTGCGCAAGTAGCGCTCGCACGTTTAAGCGTTTCCGTGCGCCACGAGGTCGCCACGGCCGCAACTGCGGCGGCCTCGCGATGACAGCCTTCTAGCGCAGACGCCCTCGCCTGCAGCTGTCATTGGCGAGCGCAGCGGCGAGAGGCCAGGAAGAACGTCAATGCGCTTCCGCAGGCACCTGCGCCTGCTGGAGCGCCTCGTGTATCGCCTGCGCCGAGCGTTTCCCGGCGCCTGCCGCAAGAATCACGGTCGCCGCGCCTGTCACCGCGTCACCACCGGCGAAGACGAGCGCTTTGGACGTGAGCCCCGTCTGCTCGTCGGCGATGAGACAGCCTTTCTTGTTCGTGAGCAGACCCGAGGTCGTGCGCGTGAGCAGCGGGTTCGGCGTCGTTCCGATCGCGAGCACGACATTGTCCAACGGCAGCACGAACTCGCTGCCTTCGATCGGGATCGGCCGTGCGCGACCCGATGCATCGGGCTCGCCGAGCTTCATCTTCTGGCATTTCAGTCCCGCAACCCAGCCGCTGCCGTCATCGAGGATCTCGAGCGGGTTCGTCAGCCACTCGAAGCGCACGCCTTCTTCGATAGCGTGGTGATATTCCTCGACGCGTGCGCCCATCTCCTTCTGGCTGCGACGGTAGACGATGATCGCTTCCTCGGCGCCCATGCGCAGTGATGAACGCACCGCGTCCATCGCGGTATTGCCCGCACCGATGACGGCGACTCGTTTGCCGACTGCAAGCGGCGTATCGTTCTCGGGGAATTTATAGCCGCCCATGAGATTCATGCGCGTGAGAAACTCGTTGGCGGACATCACACCGTTCAGGTTCTCGCCTGGAATGCCGAGAAACTGCGGGAGGCCTGCCCCGGTTCCGATAAAGACGGCGGAATAACCCATCTTTCCGAAGAGATCGTCGAGCGGAACGGTGCGGCCGATCACCACGTTGCATTGGATCTCGACACCCATCGCTTTCAGGATACCGATTTCCCAATCCAGGATGGATTTGGGCAGCCTGAACTCGGGAATGCCGTAGCGGAGCACACCACCCGGCGCATGCAGCGCTTCGTAGATTGTGACCGGATAGCCCAGGCGCGCGAGCTCGCCCGCGCATACGAGGCCTGATGGTCCCGCGCCCACGACGGCGATCTTTTCCTTGCGGGAGAGGTTCGGCTTCACCGCGATCGGCTGCGTACGCTCCCAGTCCGCGACGTAACGCTCGAGATGACCGATCGCAACCGGATTGAAGCGCTTCACCATGTGGCACTGCGACTCGCACTGCACTTCCTGCGGGCAGACGCGGCCGCAGATCGCCGGCAACGGGTTCGCGCTCCGCAGTATCTTTGCGGCTCCCGCCATGTCGCCGGCCGCGATCGCGTGTATGAAATCGGGAATGGGAATGCCGACCGGGCAGCCTTCAACGCAGATCGGGTCCTGGCAGCGCAGGCACCGCTCGGCTTCAAACACTGCATGGAGCGCCGTATAGCCCTCGTTCACTTCGTCGAAGTCGTGCGCGCGCACTTCCGGCTCGCGCACCGGCATCGGAGTTTTTTCCGCGCGTTTGACTGGCATCAGTGCAACTCCTTCGCTTGCGCCTTCGAGGAGCGCGTGCAATCCAGCCGCTCGAGGGCTTGTTTTTCCTGTTTCACGTATGCCTTGTTCCGCCGCATCGCGACATCGAAATCGACCTCGTGTGCGTCGAAACACGGGCCATCGACACAGGCGAAAAGCGATTTGCCGCCGACCATCACACGGCAGCCGCCGCACATACCGGTGCCGTCGACCATCAGCGGATCCATCGAGACGAGCGTTTTCACTTTCGGTTCGCGCGTCGTTTCGGCAATTGCGCGCATCATTGCCATGGGTCCGATCGCGACCACGTAATCGGGGCGCCCGGGACCTTCGCCCGCGATGAATCGCGCGAGCTGCTGCGACACGAATCCTTTGAATCCAGCCGATCCGTCGTCGGTGCAGACCGCGACGTGATCGCACACGGGCTTCAGCTCGTCCGCGAGGATCAGCAGGTCCTTGTTACGCGCGCCGAGTATCGCGGTCGTTTTGCAGCCTTTGTCCGAAAGCTCGCGCATGAGGCATAGCAGCGCAGCGGAACCGAACCCGCCGCCGACACCGCAGACGTGTGCGCCTTCAGGGATTTCGATCGGGCTGCCGAGCGGCCCGACGACATCGAGGATCTCCTCGCCGGCTTCGTGCTCGCAAACCTGCTTCGTCGTCGCGCCGACTTCCTGAACGACGATCGACAGAGTCCCCGCCGCGCGATCGTAATCGGCGATCGTAATCGGTATACGCTCGCCGCCTTCGCGCACGCGCAACATCACGAACTGGCCGGGCCTGGCCGAACGCGCAATGAGCGGCGCATCCAGCTTGAAATACTTGGTGACCGGCGTTAAGCGGCGTGTTTCGAGTATTCGCGACATCGTCGTATTCCTTCGGTTACAGCAGCGGGTGCTCGTGCATGGCCTTGATGCGTTTCCAGCGACGCTCGGCTTCGTGCTCGATCTCGGCCAGGATTTGAGAGTTCTCAGGCTTCGTGAGATGACGCGTTTTGCCCATCTGCTTCAGCCAGTCGCCCACGGGGCAACGTCGGCCGGCCGCCTCAGGATCGTACGTGAGCGTGGTGACGCCGTGCTCGACTTCATAGAGCGGGAAGAAGCACGAGTCGATCGCTGCCTGCAGCACGGGCTGCGCGGCGTCATCGGTCGTGCGCCAGTTGAGCGGACAGAACGAGAGAATCTTGCCGTAGACCAGTCCTTCGCGTTTTGCGTACCACTGCGCTTTCGCCACCTTGCGCATGAGATCCTCGGGAAAGCCTTCGCTCGCCGTGAAGACGTACGGTATGTGGCACGCCGCAAAGATCTGCGCCGTGTCCTTGTGGTGATAACGCTTCCCCGGAAGCCTGCGGCCCACTTCACTCGTTGAAGTGCGGTGACCGATCGGCGTCGAGTACGAAAGCTGCGCACCCGTGTTCATGTAGCCCTGGTTGTCGTACTCCAGGATGATCATCGGGTGGTTGCGGTTTGCGGCGCCGATTGCCGGCCCCATGCCGATGTCCATGCCGCCGTCGCCGCTCACCATCACGAACGTGATGTCCTTCGATTCCGGCAGCTCGCCGCGGCGCACGCGCTCGTGATACATCTCGACGAGCCCCGCCATCGTCGCGGCGCCATTCTGGAAGAGGTTATGGATGTAGTTGATGCGGTGTGCGGTGACCGGATAGCCGGTCGTCACCACCATCGCACAGCCTGTCTGGAACAGCACGACGACGTCTCCGTCGAGAACGCGGCCGGCCTGGTGCAGCGTGGGGAACGCACCGCAGCCCGGGCACGCACCGTGTCCGGGTGCGATACGGCCGGGCTGTTCGGTCATCTTCCAGAGCGGCGCGAGCTCGACGTCCAGCTTTCCGGTCTTGGGATTCACCTCGACCTTCGCCATTCCCCGCGTCACTTCTTCGGCGCTCAACGCTGGCAGACCAGGACGCGGCCTCGAGTCCGGCCTCCCGGCAGTGGCGCCATGATAGGCAAAAGCTTCGGGTGCCCGCTGCGCTTTCGCAGCTTCCGCCGCCTGGTCGAAAAACACTTCGGCGTCCGCCGCGTTGAAGTCCTTCCCGCCGAGGCCGTAGATCCGCGAGAGCACGATCGTGTCGTTCTCGCGATCGATCTGCAGCGCCGCGCGCACTTCGAGCGAGAGATTGCCGCCGCCTGCGCCATAGGAGTCGGCGCGATCGCCGATCGTCACGGCTTTGACGTGCTTCAGCGCCTGTCTGAACTCCTCCGCGGGGAACGGGCGCATCACGTTGGGCGAAAGCACGCCCACTTTCTGGCCCCGCTCCCGCAACGTGTCGGTCACTTC
>DASRIK010000345.1:0-6642 GCA_035650035.1 Burkholderiales bacterium
ACGGGCGCGCGCTGCCGCCGCGCGGCCAACGCCCCCCAGGCCGATCAGGCCCAGTGTTTTGCGAGATACGCCCGCACCTTCCATGTAGCACGACTGGGAGCCCGGAAACGTGCCGGCGCGCATCAGCCGATCGCCTTCCGCAATCCTGCGTGCCACCGCGAAGAGCAGGGACCAGGCGAGGTCGGCCGTCGACTCGTTCAGCAGCGCGGCTGGAATGACGGTCACCGGCATTCCCAGCCGGCTGGCGGCAGCGGTGTCGATGTCCGCCGGCGTGATGGTCATCGAAGCGACCATGCGAAGCTTCGGGTTTGCCGCGATCACCTCGGCATCGACGCGATCGTGCAGCAGACAGAAGAGGACGTCACATCCGCGGATGGCGTGGATCAACTCGCCTTTGGTCAGAATGTGCAGAGGATCGCGGTTCCACTGCACATCCCCGAATGCCCGCAGCCGCTCGATCGCGCTCGAATGCACTGGCTGGGTGATGAATATACGCGGACGCATTGTGCCTTTAAAGCTCGCCGCAGATGCGGCAGGCGTATTGCTCGAGCGCTTCGCGCGTCACGCCCACTGCGCCATGCTGGCGTCGGTTGTATTCCTCGGATTCGAGCTCCGTCCGGAACGAATCGTTCAGCCGGTTGATCATGTTGAACATCGCGCAGGCGAGCGAGATCTCTACGATTTCGGCTTCATTGAAGACGGCGCGAAGCTCGTGCCACACGGCATCGTCACCTTTTGCCGTATTCAGTGTCATCGCTTCCGACCACGCGAGCACAGCCTTTTCGCGCGAGTCGAAAAGCGCGCTGGAGCGCCAGTCGGCCTGCAAGGCATCCATTTCGGCGTCGGTAAGTCCCAGTGCTTGACCAAGCACCCGATTGTGCTCCGTTCAGTACCGGCAACCGTTGATCGTCGACGTCTTCAGTACGGCCAGATTTCTGAGCCGCGCCGGTGTCACGGCACCGGCGTTCGGCTGACGAACCGCTGCAACCAGCGGAAGGAACCAGCGGGCGAGGTACGGCGAGTGGGCGAGGATGCGCAGAAGATTTGCGGTTCGGCCGAGAACCTTGTTCGATGCGTCGAACAGATCTTTTACGGGCCCGGTCGCTTCTTCGTCCGTTATGCCTCTTATGCGTTGTGCCATCGCTAGTGCATCCAGCGGACAATCCCTGCGACGCCATCGACCGCGATCATCGCGCCATCAGGGATTTTGGTGGTGGCTTCATGCACGCCGAGAACCATGGGAATGCCCCGCTCACGGGCGAGCGATGCAAGATGCGAGGTGCTGCCGCCACGCTCGGCGACGACGGCCGCGACGCGTGGCAGGATGTGGGCGAGCGCGGGCCCGGCGGAGCGGGTGACGAGCACATCGCCGGGATTGACCGTCGTGAGCTCGCACTCGCAGTTGACGACACGCGCGCGTCCCGAACCCCAACCGACACCTGCCGGGTGCCCGTTCAACCGTGGGTGGTGCATCCAGATGTCGTCCGGCACTTCCGCTGCCTGCATATGTAGAGGCCGAGCCTGCAGCAGCTTGCATCCGGACTCGTCCAGCGCCCACTCGATCTCGACCGGCATGCCCATGAGCGACTCCGCGTGGCGCATGAGTACCGCCAGCTCTTCCACTTGTCGCCGCTCGAGACACGGCTTCTCGACAAGCGCCTTCGGGACTACCTGCGCGACCGGCTCGGATTTATGGACGCAGCCGACGCGGTGATCCTTACGACCCGCCGCAATGTGCGTGAGCCTGCCCTCTGCTGTGAGCTCGTAGCGGTCGGGGGTGACTTCACCCTGTGCGATCGCGGACCCGAGGCCCCATGTTGCGGAGATCAGCATGCCACCGTCGGCCGTTTGACTGAGACCGCCGCCGGAAGCGATCGCGGCGACGAGCGGTTGAACCAGAATTGCCATGGCCGTGTCAGCCGGATCGAGGTCGTGCGTCGCCATGTAGCGCAGGGCACGGGTTGACCATAGCGCCGCCCAGCACGCACGCACCGCGGTCACAAAATCTTCTTCGCTCTCCAGCCCGACAAAGCTCTCGAACTGGCCAGCGAAGCTCGACCCCGAGCGATCTTCCACCAGCGCAGACGATCGCACGACCATCAGTGCATCGGTCTTATCGATGAGCTTACGCCGCGCATCCAGCAACGGCTCCAAAATCTGTGGCGCGATTTCTCGGTCCATCAAACCGAGCTTCATGTTGAGCGCGTGGCGCCGTGCCAGGGGGCTGTCCTGCGCACCGAAGACGCCCCGGGCGTCGGCTTCCAGATCCAGAGCCCGCAGCTGCTCGCGGTAGGCATCGGCGCCGAGGCAGAAACCGTCTGGAATCGGTAGACCGGCCCGGCCAAGAGCCGCCACGTTCGCAGCTTTAGGGCCGAATCGCTCCGTGTCTGTGGCCTGCGGATCCGTAATGGGAACGATGAATGAAGTCATAGGTACCTTGCTCACGACGTAATCACGATACGCAACACTTTGCCCGGGTTTGCCTCGTAATCCTCGAAGGCTTCGGGTGCGCGATCGAGCGGGTAGGTCGCACTGACGAAATCCGATACGTCGATCTTGCCCGAAGCGACAAGATCGATCGAAGGCTGCATATCGGCGTGCGTGAGCGCGCGCGAGCCGATGATGCTCATTTCCTTGTAGTAGAGGGGAAACGTCGTGAATTCACGGCAGCATTCGTGGCTCACCGCATAGGGGGACAGCCGGCCCCCGGGGCGCAACATGTCCATTCCGGCTTTTAGTGTCGCAGCCCCGCCGGCGGTGTCGATCACGACGTCTGCACCTGCGCCTGCGGTCAGGCGTAACACTTCTTCGACTGCCTGTTCGGCGCCTGTGTCGAGTGCGTGATGCGCGCCCATGCGCTGCGCCATCTCGAGCTTCCAGCGCGTGCGGGATACCGCAATGACCGGGTTCGCGCCCGCGAGCACCGCAAGCCGGGTGTGCAGCAGGCCTGTCGTACCTTGTCCGAGTACCACGACGGATTCGCCCGGGGCGACTCCGAGGCGCTCCTGCGCATGACGTACCGTCGCGAGCGTTTCGATGAGCGTCGCGTTCTCGAGGGGAAGCTGCGGGGGCAGGGGATGCACATAGCGCGATTCGAGCGACACGAACTCGCTCATGGAGCCATCGACTTCCCGCCCGAACAGACCGGCGTTCCGGCACAGATGCTCTGCGCCCCGGCGGCACGAGTCGCAATGCCCGCACGAAATAATTGGATTGATGATGACCGGCTGGCCGGGTTTCAGACCGCTGACCTCGGGTCCTACGGCTTCGACACGGCCTGTTGCCTCATGGCCCATTACGACGGGATAGCGCACGCCGGGATGCTCGCCCGTGTAGATGCCGAGATCGGTATGGCAGACGGCAGTGGCCGCAACGTGCACGACCACGTCGTGTGCGCCTGCGCACGGCATGGCACGGTTGGCAATGTCGAAGCGGCGCGGCTCTTTCAGGACTGCTGCGTGCATGAACTCGAAGTCGTAAGGCGAAGCGGGTGCGATGGGCTATTGCCCACTGCACCCAATCTGTGGCTAGGCGTTGCCTGGTCGTTCGGCTAGCGGCCTGCGAGCGACGAATACCCGGGCATCGGATCGACGACGCAGATCTGCTCCACCGGGAAGTTCGAAATGATCTCGGTCCTGTCCTTGTGCACGATCAGCATCTCTTCGATCCGCACACCCCACTCGAGCATCTTGCCGTGCTGGGTCTCCAGGGCGAACACCATGCCTTCCTTGATTTCGAGCGGATGATCGAGCGACCAGATGCGGGAGATGACCGGCTGGTCGTATTGCGCGAGCCCGAGGCCGTGTCCCCAGAGATTCGCCGCCGCCTGGTCTTCCTCGGCGTAACCCCATGCTTCCTTGGCCGACGGCCACTTCGAAGCAATGTCTTTCGTCGTCGCGCCGACTTTTACTTCCTTGATGGAATCGTAGAGCCACTTGAGCGCGGTAGCGTAGATGTCCTTCTGTTCCTGCGTCGGCTCCTTGCCCGCACAGTACGTGCGGTAGTAGCACGATTTGTAGCCGTTCCACGTGAGCGCCGCGAGGTCCATGAACACGATATCGCCGGGCCTGACGATGCGATCGGAGAAGTTGCGCCAGTTCGGCCATGTGTTCGGACCGGACGATACGATCACGTCCTCCACGTCTTCCATGCCCGGAACGGAATACAGGTATTCCATGATATGCGCCGTCAGCTGGTTCTCGGTGCGTCCGGGCTTCAGGAATTCCATGAACTCCCAGTGCGCCGCATCGCCGATCGCGCCGACCATGCGCAACGCTTCCTGCTCGTCGACATTCTTGATCGCACGCGCCTCCATCATCGGCGTCATGCCGTCAGTCCAGTCGATTTTTTCTTCTTCGAAGACCCGCATCATGTTGATGTCGATGAAGTCGACGCCGAGCTTCGCGCCGGCGACGTTGCTTTTCTTCATCTCCTGCTTGATTGCGTTGGTGAATTTCTTCACCTGCTGCAGCGATGCGGGCCCCGCCGCGCCTTTGATCCACGCGTACGACCAGCGGATGTTTTCCTTTGGAATCCACGGGGAGTGCCGCTGAATCTGGTATCCGATGTCACCCTGCTCGAACAGAACGGGCGCATCGTCACCGCAGAGCATCGCGTAACGGAGGCCCGGCTTCAGACGATTCCAGCCGGGCGTGAGCGTGCTGGTCACGTAACGCACGTTTTCGTCGTACATGAGCAGCATGGCGCCGAGGCCGTGGGCCTTCATTTTTTCCCGCGCGCGCTCCAGGCGATATTTGCGCATGCGGTCCCAGTTGATGCGCTCCTGCCAGTCCAGACCCACCATGCCGAAACTTGCCATCTTCTTCTCCAGAACAGTAGTTGATGTTGTCGGGCGTCTGATTATCCGCCGGATTATAGCGCCGCTTGTCTCACGGCCTATTCGGTTTCGATGTTCGCTTCCTTGATGACTTTCGCGAAGCGCCGGATCTCCGCGTCCCAGAACTTCTTGAATTCGGCGGGCGAGGCGCTCGTCACGATGCTGATGCCGTTATCCGTCAGGCGCTTCACCACATCCGGATGCTTCATCGTCTGATGCGTTGCCGTGAATAGCTTGTTCACGACGGTTGCCGGCGTCCCTTTCGGCACGTAAACGCCTTGCCACGAGCCGACGACCATGTCGAAGCCTTGCTCGCGCATGGTGGAAACGTCGGGTGTCTGTGGAATGCGCTGCGGAGCGATCACCGCCAGCATCCGGATCCGGCCGCCTTTCGTGTGCCCGACCACGGACGAGTACGTCACGAACATCATCTGCACCTCATTGCCGAGCAGACCGACCACGGCCGGTCCTGCGCCCCCCTTGTAGTTGATCTGCACCGCTTTCGTTCCGGTCATGTGGAGAAACATCTCCATCTCGAGCCGGTTGGCGCTGCTCGGAGCCGGGGAGCCGAAATTCAGCTTTCCGGGATTGGCTTTCAAATACGCCACGATTTCCTTAACGCTTTTTACCGGCAGCGATGGATGAACGACGAAAGCCCCGGGGACATCCACGACCTGCGTGACGCCGATCAGCTCGTTCTGCGGCTTCACGCTCGCCTTCAGATAGTAGTTCGGGTTGATGGCCATCGTGCCGATGTTGCCGAGAAGGAACGTATAGCCATCGGGTGTCGCGCGTGCGGCCACTTCTACACCGATCATGCCCGCCGCCCCGCCACGGTTGTCGACAACCACCTGCTGACCGAGGGCTTCAGCCAGGGCCGGCTGGAGTATGCGTCCGACGGTATCCGACGCGCCTCCAGGCGCGAACGGCACGATCATGCGCACGGGTCGGCTCGGATAGTCCGTGCGCGGCGTCTCGGCGGCGTGTGAGGCAAGCGGCAGCGCCGCAAGGACGGCAGCAGCCAGTACGAGCTTACGACGTCGATTCATGTGCTTCCTCCAGTTGTCTTATTCGACCTTGATATTGTTGTCGATCACGACCTTGGCCCATTTCCTGACTTCCTCTTCGACGAAACGCTGGAAATCGGTGGGCGACCTGTTCACGACGACCGACATGTACTGCTTCGCGAGCGACTCTTTCATCTCGCTCGATTCCATCACCTTCACCACCGTGGCATGGATGTGGTTCAGCACTGCCGGCGGTATTTTGGCCGGCGCGAAAAGTCCGTTCCACGCGTTCGTGCCGATTCCGGGATAGCCGGACTCGGCCATCGTCGGCACGTCGGGCAATTCCGGCCGGCGAGTCGGCCACGTCGTAGCCAGCGGCTTCATCCGTGCGGCGCGGATGTGCGGCAGCGAAGAGGCGAAGTTGATGACGAAGAATTGCACTTCATTCCCGAGCATCGCCGGCACCATTTGCCCGGCGCCGCCTTTATAGGGAACGTGGGTCATCTCGATGCCGGCGGCCCGAAGAAACCGGACGACGTCCAGGTGCGGATACGAACCAACGCCGGCCGACCCATAGTTGAGTCTCGTGCCGGAACGTTTCACGTATTCCACCAGCTCCCTCAGGCTCGAGGCCGGGACTGCAGTGCTCGCGAGAAAAACGTGCGGAAGCTCGATCAGGTTCGTGACGCCCGTGAGATCGCGCGACGGCCTGATCGTGAGCATATGCGCGAACGTCGTTTCGTTGATGGCGTTGGTGGAGACGTTACCAACGAAAAGCGTGTAGCCGTCCGGTGCTGC
>DASRIK010000346.1:0-4235 GCA_035650035.1 Burkholderiales bacterium
GACGTTCTGGCCGTAGCGCCTGGTCATGGCTTCGGCCAGCAGGCGCGAGATGGGATCGATCGTACCGCCGGGCGGAGCAGGCACCACGAGGCGGATGGGCTTCGACGGGTAAGCGTCCGCTGCGCTGACAGGGATGGCGGCGGCGATTGCGAGCACGAGGCCTGCGATCGATGCGATGAGGCGGATCATGGCAGCACTCTGTCGGAAAAGGAGCGCGATTTTCGCCCGGCGCGTTCCGCCGGGTCAATCTACCGATTAGGCAGGGTAAGATGACGCGGAAGCATCATCGACAATGGAAACTGCAATGAACAAAAGAGAGCGTTTTATCGCTGCCGTCCAGGATGGCGACATCGATCGGCCGCCCTGCACCGCGTGGGTACATTTTGCGAGCGATTACCTGCCAGGCAAGGAAGCGGCGCGGCGTCACGCGGCGTTCGTGCGTGCCTATGACTGGGATATCTGCAAAGTGATGCACGACTATCGCTATCCGTTGCCCGACGGTATCGAAACACTGAACACACCGCAGGACATGCTGCGGTTCGAAAAACAGCCCGCCACGTTGAAGAATTACGTCGAGCAGCTCGAGCTCATTCGCGCCCTTCGCGCCGATTTCGGGCCCGACATGCCGATCGTCGACACGTTCTTCGATCCGTTTCAGCAGGTGGTGCGCAAAGTCGGCTTCAGCAAAGCGCGCCTCGTCTATGAAAACAGACGCGAGGCCCTGCACATGCTCGACGCGGTCACGACGACGGTCTGCGGCTACATGGAGGAGCTCAAAAAGAACGGCTGCGACGGCGTGCTGTATTCGATCAACGGCGCGATCGCCCCACCGGGAGATCGCGGCATCGACGACGAGACGTTCAGGACGTTTCTGCGGCCGTTCGACCTGCGCGTGCTCGAAGCGATGCAGGGCATGGTGCGCATCCTCCACGTACACGGCACGCACGTCGACATGCGGCGTGTGCTCGACTACCCGTGCGAGGCATACAGCGTCTCCGACCGTCTGGCAGGCAATCCGTCGATCGCGCAGCTGCGTGCGATGACCGACAAGTGCCTCATGGGCGGTATCGACGAGCACAAAGTGCACGAACGCTCGCTGCCGGAGCTCCGTGAAGAGATTCGCGATGCTTTCAGGCAGGCGGGCAAGCGTCGATTCATACTGTCGCCGGGCTGCACCAGCGCACCGCAGACACCCGAGCACATCTGGCGCTGCGTGCGGGAGACGAGTCTGACGCTGACGGGTTGACCGTCGCCACCGTCACTCGGCTCTGATCCCTGCTTCCTTGATCACGGCGCCCCATTTGCGGAGCTCGCTGTCGATGTACTTCGAAAACTCGGCAGACGGGATGCCGCTCACTTCGAAACCGGCGGCCTGGATTTTGGAAGCGACCTCCGGCATCTTGAGTATGCCGACGACGTCGTCGTAGATCCTGTTCACGATGGCTTTCGGCGTCTTGCCGGGCGCGAGCATCGCGTACCAGCCGTCGACCGCGTAGCCCGGGAGCGCCGCTTCCGCCATGGTGGGCACATCGGCCATGGAGGGCCAGCGCCTGCCGCTCGTCACCGCAAGCGCCCTGATGCGCCCGCTTTTCACGTGCGGCATCACAGCGGCGGTCGCGCTGAAGAGCATGTGCGTTTCGCCTGCGACCACAGCAGCAGTCGCGGCACCGGCGCCCTTGTACGGCACGTGGATCATTTTTACGCCCGCGCTGCGCTCGAGCAGCGCCATCGCGAGATGTCCGCTCGTGCCGACACCCGAGCTCGCGTACGTGAGCGTCCCCGGCTTGTGCTTCGCGAGCGCGATCAGCTCTCTCACGCTGCTCACGCCGACGCTCGGATGCACGACGAGCACGTTCGGCGCAAATCCAAGGATCGTGATAGGCGCGAAATCCTTCGGAGTGTCGTACGGCAGTGATTTGTACAGAAACGGGTTGGCTGAGTAGCCCGCTGCCACGAGCAACAGCGTATGGCCATCGGGCGTCGCTTTAGCCGCGATCTCCGTGCCTATGATGCCGCCGGCGCCGGCACGATTCTCGATGACGATCTGCTGCCCCCATTTTTCGGTGAGCCTCGGCGCAAGCAGTCGCGCGAGAACGTCCAGGCCACCGGCCGGCGTCGACGGCACGATGATGCGCACCGGACGACTCGGAAAATCCGCAGCGTGCGCCGCGAGTCCGATGCATGCGGCGAAGACGAGCGTTGCAAAGCGCTTCACGATTCCTGGCGAATTCCGAGTTCCGAGCAGATCTTCGATATGAGCGCTTTCAGCTCGCTCACCTCCGCTTCCAGTCGCGCGACCTTTGCCTTCACGGTCGCGAGCTCACTGGCACCGAGGTCCACGCTCGTCGGCGCCGAACTGCTCGCGGACGATTGCTGCACTTCCCGCGCCCCGGACAGAAGATGCATCCAGCGGTTCTCGCGCGAACCCGGCTGCCGAGGGAGCTCGGAAACAAGCGCACCGAACGGCCGCTCCGCCAGCTCCTGCAGAAAGGCTTCGACCGAAGAGATGTCGGCGAAGGAGTGCAAGCGCTCGCAGTTGATTCGCAACTCTCCGGCGGTCTGCGGTCCGCGCAGCATGAGTGCGGCGAGAATGGCACTTGCCTGTTTCGGCACCTGTAGCACGCGCTCGAAGTTGTGGCTGTAACGGGCGACCCGGCCGCCGCTCGACTCGATTACGAGCGACATCGATCTGAGGCTGTCAATCGCCACCTGAATTTCGCTCTCCGTAGCGTTGATGATCGGATCGCGGCTCGTCTTCTGGTTAGACCCTGTGACGAGTGCGTTCAGCGTCAGCGGGTAGCTGTCGGGGACCGTGCGCTCCTTCTCGATGAGCACGCCGAGGACGCGGGTTTCCAGCAGGGAGAGCTCCGGAATCATCATTTCATTCTACCCATTGGCTCCGAGTGACCTTGCACTCGACGGCTTTGATCACGCCAAATGGCGAGCACTCACGTCCTCCGAAATTCGCCAAGCAGCGACACTCGTGCATACCATCATTTCGTCAGATGGCGACACTCACCAACGCGCATTCGCCAGGTAGCGACAGTTGGCCTGCGCGCGGACGTCGCCCTGCGGCGACGAACCCGCTAAGATTACGACAAACCATGACAATTGCACGACTGCCCTGATTGACATCAATCAAGGTGGTGATTGCAGGCGCCGATAAGAATGCGGTCGATAGCTAGGCCGTCAGGGAGCCCACATGAATATAACGCTGCGCACACGCGAAAGCGCCTTCGTTGAGCACGCCGGTTTTCAGATCGGCCTGGCGAATACACCCCCTTTGCGGAAGCGGTGCAACGATCTCGTGAACGCCATGTACGCGTGGCGTGGTTACGAGACTCAGAGCGACGCAAACGCATCCGCACACGAGCTCACGTTGCACGCATCGTGCGCTGGACGTGTGATCGGCACGCTCACGATCTGTCGTGATTCGCTTTCCGGCATTCCGGCTGATGTGCTTTACAAAAAGCACGTGGATGCTTACCGCACCCGCGGCGCGAGCGTCTGCGAGCTCACCCGTTTCGCCATCGAGCCCGCGCACCGCTCGAAAGACCTCCTCGGCGCGCTCTTCTATCACGCATACTTGCATGGCGGCATCTGCGGCGGCCTGACGGATGCATTCATCGAAGTGAACCCGCGCCACGTGGCGTTTTACAAGCGGCTGCTTCGCTTCCAGCAGATCGGAGAAGAGAAGACGTGCGAGCGTGTGAATGCGCCCGCAGTGCTCCTCCACCGCGAAGTTTCGTCGGTCGCCCAGCAGATTGCCGAATGCAGGGAACAGGCGCGCGAGCATACATCGCCTCCACAGCCGCACAGGATCCTCGCCGGCATGCGTCCCACGGTCGCCCGAAGACAAGCCGTCCTTGCAGCCTAGGTCGCACGAGAAGCTTCGCTAAGCTCGATTCCCGCGGTATCCTCTTTCCCTGGACGTGGCGCGCCCGCGCCCATTCGCGTCCTGGGGAAGGAAGGATATGGGAAAGATATTCATCGTCGTACCGGAAGCGCCGATGGAGGAAGCCGCACAACTCAAACCCGAGCGCACGCTCGGTCGCGGCGGAATCCGGCTCGGCGTGCTCGACAATAGCAAGGCAAACGCGGATTACCTCCTCGAGCTCATCGTGGACGGCGTGAAGAAAGAGCTCGAGGTCTCGTCTGTAGTCTTCAAACGCAAGCCCGCTTCGAGCCGACCCGCATCGGAAGACGTGCTTGACGCACTCGCGAAGGAGGCGGAC
>DASRIK010000347.1:0-7608 GCA_035650035.1 Burkholderiales bacterium
AAAGTGACAGGGAGCCGCGTCAAATGGAGTGGCACATTCACCAACAAAGGCAGTTACAAGAGCGATCCGTCGGAGAACTTCTTCGACACGTTGATCATCGAGAGCACCGGCTTCCTGGAGGGTGGCGCAGGCGATCTCTTCTCGATCGCGGGCGACTTCTTCAACTCGAGCGTGCAAAGCTCACTCTGGCAGACCCTGGCGGCGACGCTGGAGTTCACCGAAAGCGGAGGACATCGCTTCGACTTCGCCGGACTGGATCTGGGCGCGTTCTCTTTAGGCTACGCCAACAACTTCGCATGGGGCGAGCTAGAGATCGATCCGGGGGTGGAGCTCTTCATTTTCGACGGCAATCCAGGCATGCCTGGTGCCGCCTTCTACACGAGCATATTCGACCTGGTGGGGCATGATCTGTGGCGCCTTGCCAGTATTCACAGCGATTTCAACATCTACTACGACCCCACAGTGCTCGAGAACGCGTATCTGCAGGACCGAAACTATCAGCTGAACGGCGCGGGCTGCCTGATCGCGATCGGCAACTTCAGTGCGTGCATACGCGTTGCGGTGCCTGAGCCCGACACGCTCGTTTTGCTCGGCATCGCCCTCGGGGGGCTATGGCTGCGCCGCTCCGGGAGCGCGGGTCGCGTGCGTTGTATCGGCCGAATCCTGTGGCGATGAGGCACGAGGGACCGGCGCCCGCAGTGCCCAAACGGACCTCTACGATCATCGCCATCGCCGGCATCGCGGTGGCGGTATTACTTGCGGTGCTGGTCTTTCAAAATGCCCGATCGCGCGCCGGGCCTGAGCTGACGGTGCCTTACCATGGCGTGTTGCTCACGAACGGACAGGCGTTTTTTGGGCGCCTCGAGAACGCAGGGTCTGCTTTCCCCGTGTTGCGCGAGGTCTACTACATTCGCAGCCAAACCAATGCGAACACGAAGGAGGTCACGAATACGCTGGTGAAGCGCGGACAGGAATGGCACGCCCCCGACGCAATGATCCTGAACGCCTCACATGTCGTCCTCATCGAGCCCGTCAAGCCTGACTCCAAGGTCGGCCAACTGATCGAGCAAAGCCGCAGGTCGGGGACCGATATGCCGCAAGGCAAGTGAGTGCCGCGCGTCAGTGCTTGCGCACGTACTTGTCTACCGTGCAGTTCGACGTCGAGCCGGTGTAGATATCGCCACGCGAATCGACGCAGATGCCGTGCGCGTGTCGCGTTTCCCAGCGCGCAAGGATCTTGCCCTTTTCGTCGCGAATGCTGACGAAGCCGGGGACGCCGTTCGCTTTCTGTTCGGCGATATAGAAGAGCCCGTCGTTGCCGCGGGCGACGTGGTTGGGGCCGCTCATGTCGGTCCACATGTCGAGGAAATCGCCGTCGGGCGTAAAGATCTGCACGCGTTTGTTGCCGCGGTCGCCCACGTACACCTTGCCGTCCGGGGCGACGAGCACGCTGTGCGAGAGATGAAACTCGCCGGGCTCCTTCTTGCCGGGCTTGCCCCACGATTGGATCAGCTGTCCATCGGACGTAAAGCGGTGCACGCGTGCGTTGCGATAGCCGTCGGATACGTAAAGGTCTCCGGAAGGCGAGGGCGCTAATTCCGTCGGGTAATTGAAAGGTCCAGCCGCGCGCGGCACGAGCTCACCGGGTTTCTCACAGCCAGTGTCGGAATGAACGCCGCGCTTGCCGATCACCTGGAGCGGTTTGCCGTCCAGCGTGAACATGACAGCTACCGAATCCCTGCGATCCGTGGTGTAGGCGATGTCGTTCACGATCGCGAGGCCGTGCGGATCCGTCATGATGCCGCTGCCCCAGCAGCTCAGATAGTTACCTTCACGATCGAAAATCAGCGTCGGGATCGCGGAACGCTGAAACACGTACAACCGGTCCTGGGAATCTGTCGCGACCGACGGAATCTTCCCGAACGACATGCCCGGAGGAAGCTTCGCGAAATCGGGAATGTGCTCGTAAACAAAGTCGCCGCTACGCACCTCAGCCATGTGCTGCCTCACGCGAGAAACATCACGATCACTGGACCGTTCCGGGCGAAAGCTTCGCGTCCTTCACGACTTTCGCCCATTTCACGAGCTCGGCCTTGAGATGGTTCGTCATCTGGTCCGGTGAGCTGCCTACGGGTTCGAGATCGAAACCTGCGAATTGCTGCCGGACGTCCGCACGCGCCAGAAGCTTGACGATCTCCTGATTGAGGCGCATCACGGTTTCGCGCGGCGTACGCGCGGGCGCTACGACGCCATACCAGCCCGTCGATTCATAGCCGCGGACTCCGCTTTCCGCGATCGTCGGCAGGTCTGGCAAAGCAGGCCAGCGCTTGCCGCTCGTGACTGCGAGCGGGCGCAGCTTGCCGGTTTTGATGTGCGGCATCGCGATGGCGATCGGGCTGAACATGAGCTCGACCTGTCCCGTCACGACATCGATGATCGCCGGCGCGCCGCCCTTGTACGGAACATGGTTCATGTCCACCTGCGCAAGCGACTTGAATAGCTCGCCAGAGAGGTGCAGCGTGCCGCCGGCGCCCGAGCTGGCGAAGTTGAGCTGACCGGGTTTCGCCTTGGCCAGCGCGGTCAGGTCCTTGATCGACTTCACCGGCAGGGTGGGATTCACGACCACCACGAAAGCGCCCGACGCGAGCACCGTCACGTGAGCGAAGTCCTTTACGACGTCGAAAGGAATGTTCGAGTAAACGCTTGGATGGATTGCCGCCGACGCGCTGATCATCGCGATCGTGTAACCGTCCGGAGCGGCGCGGGCGGCGAGTTGAGTACCGATGATGCTGTCCGCGCCGGGTCGATTGTCGACAGGGACCGGCACACCGAAACTCTCCGAGAGCTTCTGGCCGACGATGCGCGCGATGATATCGTTCGGGCCGCCCGGCGCAAATCCGACGATGAAGCGTATCGGTTTGCTCGGATATGTTTGTGCGAGCACGGGCTGTGCACCCGTCAGCAGCATCCCACAGACACACGTGATCAGGCGCTTTTTCCGCACGTTCATATCAACTCTCCTTCGAGCGCGCGAGAATAGCATCACACACGACAGGCCGCACACGCATCGTGCGCTCGGCCGACATGAAACAGCGACTGACGGACCTCGGCGCAGAGCCGGTCGGCAGCTTGCCCGAAGCCTTCGCCAAGCAGTCGGGGGCCGAGGTTTCCTTTTTATAAGCTTCTGGAACAGCGCCCGCAGTGCTACGCTCATCCTTTCTCACCGGAGCGGGTATGGCAGAGCGCACGGACCGGGACATGACGAGCTTGTACGCGAGCATCGGCGAACAGCTGGTGCACTACAGCGCCAACGTCGCCGACGCTCTGCTCGTTCGGCGCGATGCGGTCACGCTGCCGGCGAACGTGCAGTACGTGTGGCCTCATCCCTCGCATCGGTACCTCTACGTCGCGAGCAGCGATCGCGTTCGGGGTGAGTTGGGCCAGAAACACAGCCTCACGACGTTTCGGATTGCGGACGACGGCGCCCTCACGCAGATCGGTACGCCGGTATCGCTGCCGTATCGTCCTATCCACATCACCGTCGACCGAGCGGGAGAATGGCTGGCAGCGGCGTTCAATAGCGCAGGTGCGAAGCGCGGCCCCGGCACGGTGCTTCTCTATCGCATCGTGCAGGACGGAGGAGCGTTGCTCGAGGCAGTCACGAGCGATACCGTCGACGCCGGAATGTATCCACACCAGGCGCGATTCAGCCCGGGTGGGGAGCACCTGATCGTCTGTGTCCGCGGAAACAACGCCACGGCCCAACACGGCGAAGACCCCGGATCGCTCAAGAGCTTCAATATCGACAACGGCAGAGCGAGCCTCGCATCGGAGGTGCAGTACGAGCCCGGACTCGGTCCCCGCCACCTGGACATTGATCCGACGAAACCCTGGATTTATGTCTCGATGGAGCGCGGCAACAAGCTCTGCGTGCATCGTCTCGATGAGAGCGGGACCGTCGCGCCTGGAATTCTCTTCACGAGAAGCACGCTCGCGGACGAGGCGAACGACAGACGAGCGCGTCAGCTCGCGAGCGCGATCCACGTCCATCCTGCAGGCAGTCACGTCTACGTGGCGAACCGTGCAGACGGCGTTGTGCGCGATGACGGCGAGGAGATCTTCGAAGGCGGCGAAAACAACATCGCGGTATACCGCGTCGACGGGGAAACAGGCGAGCCGTCGCTCGTCCAGCACGCGGACACGCGGGGCATACACCCGCGGACCTTTTCAATCGATCGCACGGGACGCCTGCTCGTCGTCGGTCACGTCATGTCTCGCCGCGCGCGTGACCGTGTCGTAAAGGCAATCCCGGTCTCACTTTCGCTCTTTCGCGTCTTGCCGGACGGCCGGCTCGAATTCGCGCGCAAGTACGATTTCGATACGGGAAAGCAGACGCTCTTCTGGACGGGGCTGGTGTAGCGTCCGCGTTCGACCAAGGGGCGCGATAACAGGCAGACATGAGGATGCGGAAGATGAAGCCGGACCGCCGCGCTGCGCGAATCGTGCTCGCATGCGTCTTGATCTGCATCGCGACGTTCGCGTACGCTCAACAGGATTATCCCGTCAAGCCGATCACTCTGCTGATTCCGTTCCCGCCGGGTACAGGTAACGACGTCGTCGGTCGCACCGTTGGGAACAAGCTCTCGGAGTATCTCGGCCAGCGCGTGGTGGCCGACAACCGCGCAGGTGCCTCGGGCAACATCGCGATCGAGGCCGCGCGTCGAGCCGCACCGGATGGCTATACGCTCGTCGTCGCGAGCACCAGCTTCTCCATCAATCTTTACACGATTAAGGTGAGCTTCGGCCTTTCGGATTTCACGCCGGTGGCGCTCATCGGCAAGCTCCCTTACACGCTGATGGTGGCGAAGTCACTGCCTGCGCGGAACATGAAGGAGCTCGTGGAGCTGCTGAAGACGAAGCCCGGTCAGCTCAACGCAGGGAGCGGCGGAGCGACTGGAACCGGGTTCTTTCTGCTGGAGACGCTCAAGAAAACGGCGGGTGTCGATGTCCAGCTGGTGCCTTACAAAGGCACGACGGCAGGCGTTGTCGATCTGTTGGCCGAACGTACGCACATGATGTTCGCGCCCATGGTTACGAGCTTGCCGCAGTTTCGCGCCGGAAAGGTGCAGGTGCACGGCGTGACAGGCTCGAAACGCTCTGCGCTCATGCCTGAGGTTCCCACATTCATCGAGCTCGGTTATCCCATGCTCGACATCCCGACGTGGTTTGCGCTGCTGGGTCCTGCCGGTCTGCCGAACAATGCGGTGAAAGCCGTAAGCGATGGCGTGGCTAAGGCGCTCGCGTCAAAGGACGTGCTCGAGGCGCTCGCCAATCAGGGTGTAGAGCCCGGTTACGGCTCGCCCGCGGAGCTCGAGGCGTTCCTCAAAGCGGATACAGCGATGTGGAGCAAGCTCGTGAAAGAGGCGGGCATCAAACCGCAGTAGGCGTGCGCGGAGGTCACGGGCGTCGGCACGTGCTGAACATCGAACAGCATCTCGGAAGGATAGTCATGACGGACAAGACGAACGACGGTTACTACGAAGCCTACTGGCCGCGCTCGCCGCGCGAGCAACTGACACGAAAGCTCGCCCCGCGCCTCGACACGCTCGAAGGCAAGACCATCGCGCAGCTCTGGGACGAGCTCTTCAAAGGCGACATCGTGTTCGAGCTGCTGGAAGAGGGTTTGAAGAAGCGCTATCCCGGCGCCAAATTCGTCAGCTGGCGCGAGTTCGGCAGCACGCATGGCGGGAACGAGAAAGCAGCACTCGAAGCGCTGCCGCAGAAGCTGCGCGATTTCGGGGTGGACGCGGTCATGTCCGGGATGGCATGTTGAGGAAGCTGCACGCCCGCCGTGTTGCGGGCGAGTGCAGCGTGCGAAGCGGCGGGCTTTCCAACCTCGTCGCTCACCTGCGAGGGATTCGTCAAGCAGGCAGCCGTAACAGCAGTCGGCCTGGGCATGCCGAACATTCCTGTCGCGGTCGTGCCGGGTCACATCGGCACGAAGACGCCGCAGGAGCTTCACGATGCGATCCTCAACGTCACGATGGACGACGTCGTGAACAACCTCACCGTCACGCCTGCCCCCATTGCGAAAGCGGGCGAGCCGCAGGCGCGCGAGATCGTCGTAAAAGGCGGGTTCCGGGCGGTCAATCAGTACTTTGTCGAGCACGAGTATTCCGACGGGCTGCCGATCGTGCCGCCCACGCGCGACGCGATCGACGAGTTCCTGCGCTACACCGACCGCGATCCCGAGGAGAGTCTAGGCACCCCGCTGCCGGACAAACGCTCCGCAACCATCTGGAGCATCGCGGTGAATGGCGTCATGGCGGGCTGCCGTCCCGAGTACATGCCGATTCTCGTTGCGCTCGTCGAAGCGATGTGCGATCCGAATTACGGCGTGGAGCATAGCGGCAACACACCGGGCGCGGACACGCTCATCATTCTCAACGGGCCGATCATCAAGCAGCTCGGCTTCAACTACACGCAGGGCGCGCTGCGCGATGGTTTCCTGCCGAACACGTCCGTCGGCCGTTTCTGGCGTCTGTATCTGCGGAATGTCGCAGGATTCCTGCTTCACAAGACGGACAAGGCGACGTACGGCAACACCTGGCGCGTCGTGCTCGCGGAAAACGAAGACCTGCTCGCGAAAATCGGGTGGGAGCCGAACAGCGTCGAAATGGGATTCAAGGCTGGCGACAATACCGTCACGATTGCGCGTTACACCGGCGGCGGGTCGCTCTCCTCGGTCTCCGGCAGCACGCCCGAGGAGATGCTGCCGTATCTTGCCGATACTGTGGAGCGCTTCAACAACTGGCAGATCACGTTCACGACGAGTCACGGCATGGGGACGCTCCGGCCGCTCATCGTGATAAGCCCCATCATCGCGGAGACGCTCGCGAAAGCGGGCTGGTCGAAGCTCGACGTGAAGCGCTACATTTTCGAGCACGCGCGCCGGCCGGCGCACGATTTCGAACGCCAGCTTCGCGTCTGGAACATCCGCGGCGTGTGGGACCTGAAAGCCGACGTGCTGGCCGGCCGCATCCCGAAAGTCTTCTACGAATCCGACGATCCCAACCGGCTCGTGCCGATCGTCTGGAAACCCGAGGACTACATGATCGCGGTCACCGGCGACCCGTTGCGCAACAACGCGTACGTGTTCGCGCAGAATGGATTTTTAGGCTATCCGACAGGCAAGAAGATCCACCTTCCGGAGAACTGGGAGCACTAAGTTGGATGACGCGAGCAAACGACGATTTCCTATGAAACTGATCGAAGCGGGCGTAGTGATCGCCTGCGCCGTTGCCACAGCCCACGCTGCACACGCAGCGGAGCAGGCCTATCCCACGCGCCCAGTACGTCTTGTCGTCGCGCTTGCCGCGGGCGGACCGACCGATGTCGTCATGCGCCTCGTCGCCATCAAACTCTCCGAGCAACTGGGCCAGCAGGTCGTCGTCGATAATCGGCCGGCCGTCGGTGGCAGCGTCGCGGGCGAGATCGTCTCGAAGGCGCCGCCGGACGGCTACACGCTGTTCGCTGGCGCGAACGGCACGATCGCAATCGCCCCGAATCTCTTCGCCAAGCTGCCGTTCAGCGTGAGCCGCGACCTGA
>DASRIK010000348.1:0-11723 GCA_035650035.1 Burkholderiales bacterium
CGTTCAATCGGACCGGCGATCCGTCCGAAGTCTCCGATCTCGTCTGCTATCTCGCGTCGGCACGCGCTTCGTACATCAGCGGCACGGTCGTGGCGATCGATGGAGGGGCGGCAACGCGCTCGCGCGCGTGAGCCGGCTCGCTGTCGCGAGCCTCGACAGCGAAACGACGGCAGCATCAGCAGCCGTGGGCGGAGCCGCCGTCAGCGCAGATGCTGACGGAAGAAGCGGGCCACGCGTTCACGCGATTCGTAAGCCTGCTCCACGTCAGGCACGATCCGCACGGCGCGCAGCTGCCCGTCCAGGAAAAAGCTGCCCCGGTTAGCGAAAGGATCGAGCGCCGTTACCGGGATCATCAGGCGATCCCAGGCATGAAAGGCATTCGGGTATTCGGCTACCTGCACCACGTTGTTGTTGCTCGGATTCACGGATGCCGCAAGCGCAAGGCATGGCTGCGTTCCGTTATCGTAGTCGTCGTTACTGCCGATCTGGATCAGAACCGGCGCACCTGTGAGATTAAGGAACTGCGTCCCTTTTTGCGCGGGCGGGTTCAGCGCGGGAATGGACGCGTTGTTCGCGGCGTAGCACACCGGATAGTTGGCGACGTGCGCCGCGAATCTCAGGCCGCCGCCGAACGTCTTCGCATAGAGCTGCTCGGCGCTCGCAAGGCTTATCGCACCGCCCCATGAGAATCCGAGCACGCCGATGTGACCGGCTTCGATGTTCGGATGCGCGGTCAGGAAAGCAAGCGCGGCGAACGCATCAGGATAAGTCACAATCGGGGCCGCGGGCCGGTTTTGGAGGCTGGTCACCCCCCGCGCTTCCCACATATCGATCTGCAGTGTCGCGATGCCGGCGTTGTTCAGCGCTTCCTCGTAAAAGTCACCGCGCGAATCCACGCCCACCGAGCCATGCAGAATGAGCACCGCGGGCCATTTCCTGTGTGCGTTCACGCAGCGTGCGCGCTCCTTGCCATGGACGGGCAAGCTCAACTTGCCCTTGACGGTGAGCGGCGTCGCGGGCGCCGCAAGGTTCGGCACCTGGAATTGCACGAACGAGAGGGCCGGTACAGCGCCCTGCCGACAGTCCTCATCAGCCAACGACGTCGTGCAGAAAAACGCCAGGACCACGCCCATCAAAGCGGTAAACGTGACACGTGCTCGCATCGGAGTCTCCCAAGGTCATTCGAAAAGCTCTTCGACTGCATAGCGGCGGGGGATCATCTTCTGCCGGTACACACAATCGATCGCGACTTCGAGGTTGCGCCGGTTCTCTTCGATGCCGAAGGGATGCGTTTCCGGCGAGCCCGCGACGCGCCGGCTCTCGACGAGGCGATCGTAGATCTCGCGCGCCTGATGGCGGGAGACGGTGTTCTTCACTGCCACCATGTGGTTGATCTGGATCGCGCCGTATTTGCGGCGCCACGTTTCCGCCGCAGCGTCGGGATCGGGAATGACCGGTTGTAGCGTGCCGTACGTCGGGCGCTCGCCGAGGATCGCGGCGTCCAGCTCGCCCGCGAGCAGCATCTGCGTGACGTCCTTGCCTTCGGATGCCCGCACGACGTTCGGCGGATCGACGAACTCGGCGACGTGCGGCTCTTCGAACGTCACCCAATTTATCCTGTCCAGGTTCACACCGTAGTCCTGCTCCAGCATGCCGCGCATCCACGTCGCCGTCGTCACCGAGTACGAGCGTTGGCCCACGCGTTTGCCTTCGAGATCCTTCGGGCGAAGATTCTTTGTGCTGACGAGGAACGGATGCTGGAAGCGGGTCATCACGACCGCCGGCAGCAGCCGTAGCGGTTTTCCGTGCGCCTTCGCAAGCAGGAACGTGACGATCGCAAGTTCCGCAAAGTCGAATTCGAGATCGCGCACCACGCGCTTGAAGTGCGGGTGCGCCACCTTCACGTCCGCGAAATCGAGCGGTGCAGTTTCCTTGAAATGTCTGGTGACCGGGTGATCCCCGAGCAGTGCTTTCATGTCTGTGATCCGCAAAAAGGCGACACTCTAGTCGCGCTCGTGCGCTCGTGGCGCTATGGCCCGGCGCTGCGCGTTTTCGCGCGGCGCGCGAGCATGTTGAGACCTTCGATCAACGCGGAAAATGCCATCGCCGCGTAGATATAGCCTTTGGGCACGTGCGCACCGAAGCCTTCGGCGATGAGGACCGTACCGATCATGAGCAGAAACCCGAGCGCCAGCATGACGATTGTGGGATTTGCGTGGATGAAGTTCGCAAGCGGCGTCGCCGCGAAGAGCATGACCGCGACTGTCACCAGGATCGCCCCCACCATGATCGGGATATGCTCGGTCATGCCGACGGCGGTGATGATGCTGTCGATCGAGAACACGAGATCGAGCATCAGGATCTGACCGACTGCCGCCGTCGTGGTCAACGTGCGCGCGCCCGAATCGAACATATCCGGACCCGGATCCGGATCGACGTTGTGATGGATCTCCTTCGTTGCTTTCCAGACCAGAAACAGCCCGCCGGCGATGAGGATCAGATCCCGCCACGCGAATCCATGCCCGAAAAGGGTGAAGATCGGCTCCGTCAGCTGAACGATCACGGCGATCGTGCCGAGCAGCGCGAGCCGCATGATCAGCGCCGCGCCGATGCCGATGCGGCGCGCTTTCGCGCGCTCGCTCTCGGGAAGCTTGTTCGTGAGAATGGAAATGAATATGAGGTTGTCGATGCCGAGCACCACTTCCATCGCGATCAGCGTCAACAGGGCCGCCCACGCGGCCGGGTCGGCAAACAAGGCTGATAGATAGTCCATACGGCAGGGAATCAGCGCGGAGTAGCAGCGGCGGGCTTGAACAGCCACGGACGCTCGGCGCGGTAGGCAGTCTCGAACGCAGCCATGGTGTCATCGTACTGCTGCGTGCGCGCGATATCGTCGAGTCCCTCGAGCAGACATTTCTTGCGTACCGGATGGATGTCGAAGCGATATTGCTTGCCGGTCGGTCCGGTTACGGTCTGCTGCGCAAGATCGATCGCCATGGTGGCGCCGGGCTTCTCGTGAAGCTGGCGCCGCAATTCGACGACGTCTTCCTGTGGCAGCGTCACGGGCAGCAATCCATTCTTCGCGCAGTTGTTCGCATGGATGTCTCCGAAGCTCGAAGCGATCACGCAGCGAATCCCGAATTCGTAGAGCGCATACACCGCACTTTCGCGTGACGATCCGCAGCCCCAATTCCGATCGGCGACGACGATGCGCGCCTGGTTGAAAGGCTCCACGTTCAGGATGTGCTCCTTCTCCGTGCCGTCGAGATTGAAGCGCCGGTCGTGGAAAAGAATCTTCGCGTGCCCCGGTCCCCGCGGAACCTTGTTGAAGCGCGTAGGACAGAGCTGGTTCGTGTCCACATTCGCTTCGTCTATGGGCACCGCGATCGCGGCGAGCCGAGTAAATGGTTCCATACGCATTACCTCATCAGTTCGCGAACGTCTACAAAACGGCCCGTGATCGCCGCGGCCGCTGCCATCGCGGGGCTTACGAGATGGGTTCGACCCCCGGTGCCTTGCCGACCGCGGAAGTTGCGGTTGGATGTCGAGGCGCAGCGTTCGCCCGGCTTCAGTTGATCGCCGTTGATCGCCGTGCACAACGAGCAGCCCGGCTCCCGCCATTCGAAACCAGCCGCGGTGAGGATTCGGTCGAGTCCTTCGGCCTCCGCGGCACGCTTCACCGTACCGGAACCGGGCACGACCCACGTCGGCACTTTCGCTTTGCCCAGCTTCGCAACGGCGGCGGCCGCGCGCAAGTCTTCCAGCCGACTGTTGGTGCACGAGCCGATGAACACGCGATCTACCTCGATGTCGGTCAGCGCCATGCCCGGCGTGAGCCCCATGTAATCGATCGCGGCTTCGTATTCGACGCGCTTGTCGCCTTCGAGCTTCCGCGGGTCGGGAACAGTACCCGAGACCGGCAGCGACTGTTCAGGATTCGTGCCCCAGCTCACCATCGGCGCGATATCTTTTGCGTCGATCTTCACCTCCCGATCGAACACGGCATCGGCATCCGAAGGCAGCGTCTTCCAGAACGCAAGAGCCTCGTCCCACTCACTGCCTTGGGGGGCCCACGGACGGCCCTTCATGTATGCGTAGGTCGTCTCGTCCGGCGCGACCATGCCGGCGCGCGCGCCGCCTTCGATCGACATGTTGCACACGGTCATGCGCTCCTCCATCGTCATGGCGCGAAACGTCGAGCCGGCATACTCGAGCATGTAGCCGACGCCGCCCTGTGCGCCGATCGTCGCGATGATGTGGAGAATCACGTCCTTCGCCGAGACACCGAAGCCGAGCCGCCCGTCCACGGTGATTCGCATCGTTTTCGGCTTGCGCTGCCAGATGCGCTGGGTGGACAACACGTGCATCATCTCGGAGGCGCCGACGCCGAACGCGATCGAACCGAACGCGCCGTGCGTTGACGTATGCGAGTCCGCGCCGCAGATGAACATACCGGGCTGCGTAATACCCTGCTCGGGCGGCACGATATGCAGGATGCCCTGACGCGGATCGTCGAAACCGAAAATATTGATGCCGTGCTCGGCCGCATTGGTCTGAAGCTTGATCACCATATTGCGAATTTCCGGCACCTTGATCGAATCGAGGCCTTGCGCTCTCGATCCTGTCGGTACGTAGTGATCGGTGTGAGCGAAGACCTGCTGCGGGCGAAAGACCTTGCGCCCGCGCTTCGCGAGCTGCTCGAACGCGTGCGACGAGCCTTCGTGAATGTATGCGCGGTCGACGTAGAGCAGCACTTCCCCGCTCTCCTCCGCAATCGCGTGGCGGCTCCAGATTTTCTCGAACATCGTCGTGCCGGACATGCATCCTCCTACTTCTTCAGGCCGAGATCCGTAAGTATCGTGCGGTACTCGGCATGGTCGTCATCGAAAAGCTTGCGCGTCGCGGCACCCTTCAGAAAGTTCGATTCCCACGTGTTGCGCGCGAGTTCCTGTTTCCACGCATCGGTCTGCACCGCTTTCTCGAGCACGTCTTCCCAGAAAGCGATCTGCTCGGGCGTCATTTTCTGCGGGCCGATGATGCCGCGCCACGTATCCATCACGGCCGGGAAACCCTGCTCCGTCCACGTCGGGGTCGAGGCATAGAAGCCGCTCAGACGTTTCGGGGCGAGCACGCCGATCACGCGGAGCTGACCGGCCTCGACGAGACGCAAAACCGATGAGGGTGTGCCGGCATGCGCATCGACGTGGCCGCCGAGGACAGCGGTTGCGCCCTCACCGCCCGACCCGAGGATCACGGGCTTTAGCTTCTTCACGTCGGCGCCGGCGGCTCTTGCCACCAGCGCGAAAGACATGTGATTGATGCTGCCCAGCGTCGTGGGCGTGGATACCGAGATGGAGCCCGGATCCTTGCGCAGGCGGTCGGCGAAATCGCGCCCGGTGCGCAGCGGAGAATCGGCGCGGACCGCGATCACCGTGTATTCGCTGAAGAGCGTGGCGAGTGGCGTGACTTCGGTATACCGCGTGGTGCTCCGTCCATTCAGATCGTTCGCAATGATGTTGGGCGTATTCACCGAAATCACGTGCGCGTCGCCCGCGTGCCGATTGAGATAGGCCAGCGATACGGCCCCGCCGCCTCCGGGCCGGTTCACCGCGGTGACGGGTACTTTGAGGATGCTCTGCTCCTGGAGGATACGTTGAAGCGTGCGTGCCGTGCGATCGACGCCGCCGCCCGTCGCGGTCGGAATCACGATCTCCACCGGGCGTGTCGGCGTCCACGATGCCGCGTAAACCGGGGCAGAGTGAGCAAGAACCAATGCGGCCAGACCGAAGAGCCGAAGCAGGGAGACAAACATGGAGCACGTGTTGTTACGCAGTCATGCGGATCATGCGAAGTCTACAACGTCGCGACGCTTTCTCCGCTGCTTACGTTGAACGATAATCCAACTTCCCCGCGTCACCAGACTCCACATCATGAACAAACGGCCGAACATCCTACTCATCACGTCCGACCAGCAGCGTGCCGACTGCAACGGCTTCGAGAATCCACACATCAAGACGCCGCACATCGACATGCTGGCGCGCGAGGGCACGCGCTTTTCGGCGTGCATCACGCCCAATCTTGTTTGTCAGCCATCGCGCGCTTCGATTCTGACCGGACTTCTCCCGCTGACGCACGGCGTCTGGGACAACGGCGTCGACCTCGAAGATGACGTGGGTGACGAAGGTTTCGCCGGCACCCTCGCGCGCGGCGGCTATCGCACGGCGTTCGTCGGCAAGGCGCATTTCGGAACGAAGTCGACGTTCGCCGCGACGGGACGGCCCGAATGCAACAAAAGCCAGCATCTCTACGGCCCGGGCTGGTTCGGTCCCTACATGGGCTTCCAGCACGTCGAGCTTTGCGTGCTCGGCCACATGCATCGCACGCGTCCCATCGAGCGGCCGCCGGTTGGCCATTACGAACGCTGGTTTCTCTCGCGCGGCGATAATGAAGATGCGATGAAGCTCTGGGCCTCGAACACGCGGCCCGAGACCGGCGCCGCGCAAACGTGGGCGTCAGCGCTGCCGGTCGCGTGGCACTCGAGCACGTGGATCGGCGATCGCACGATCGACTATCTCTCGCACCACAACCGGGACGAGCCGTTCGCGATGTGGGTCTCGTTTCCCGACCCCCATCATCCGTTCGACTGCCCCGATCCGTGGAATCTCATGTACGACCCGAAAAGCGTCGTGCTACCGAAGCATCGCAAGAAGGATCTCGAGCGCCGGCCGTGGTGGCACAAGGCGTCGCTCGAAGGCACTCCGCAACTCAAGGACCCCGCGATGCTCAAGTTCCGTGCGGAAGGCTCGCGCGTGCCAGACCAGAGCGACGCGCAGCTCGCGGAGATGACGGCGAACTACTACGGCATGATCTCGCTCATCGACCATAACGTCGGACGCATCCTCGACGCGCTGGCCGACCGCGGTTTCGCGCAGGACACGCTCGTCATCTACACCACCGATCACGGCGAGCTGCTCGGCAACCACGGCCTGTATCTCAAAGGCCCGACGCCCTACGAAGATCTTCTTCGCGTCACGATGGTCGCGCGCGGCCCGGGTGTATCCAGCGGCAACGTTGTTACCGATCCCGTCTCGACACTCGATCTCGCCGCGACGTTCTACGAATACGGCGGCGTGTCGGCGCCTCACGCGCTGCAAAGCCGCAGCCTCGCGAATCTGCTCGCGGGCAGGCCCGAACCGCGCGACACCGCTTATAGCGAATGGCACGTCCATCCATCGCGCTGCGGCGTAGGCCTCCAGCTTCGCACCGTGCGCACGAAGACTCACAAGTGCACGTTCGAGCTCGGCTCGGGCGCGGGCGAGCTCTACGACCTCGTGAACGATCCCGGCGAGATGGACAACCGCTTCGGCGATGCGGGTGTGGCGAAGGTGCAGCAGGAGCTCTACGACATGATGCGTTCACGTCCAGGCAAGATCCGCGAGGATCTGCCCGAACCGATCGGAATGGCCTAAGGAACGAAGAAGGAATGAAGAAAACTGTTTTGGCAGCGCTGTGTCTGGCATTGTCCTCGGCCGCGTTCGCGCAAAACTGGCCCGTCAAACCCATCCGCGTGCTGGTGGGCTTCGCGCCCGGCGGGACCGCCGACGTGTCCGCGCGAATGACCGGCGACATCGTGTCGAAGGAGCTCGGCCAGCCCGTGATTATCGAGAACAGGCCGGGCGGCTCCGGCAGCGTCGGCATCGAGGCGCTCATTCGTGGGCCGGCTGATGGTTACACGCTTTTTGTCGGCTCCGATTCGTCGTTCTATCAGCCGGTGCTCAATCCGAAGCTCGCGTATCGCGCCGAGAAGGATTTGAAGCCGGTCACGATCCTCACATATCAGCCGATCGTGATCGTGGTCCATCCGGCGCCGGGCTGGCGCAGTATCGGCGACCTCATCAAAGCCGCCAAGGCGCGGCCCGGCCAGATTGCCTATGCGCTTTCGTCGCCCACGGGAACGCAGGCCGTGGCAGGCGGCATGTTCTTCAAAATCGCGGGCGTGAAGCTGATCCCCGTAGCTTACAAAGGCGGCGGCCAGGCGATCGTGGATCTCATCAGCGGCCAGATTCCGGTCGCGGTGCTGGGATCGGCGCCCGTGGTGCCGCAAGTGCAGGCGGGCCGCATCAAAGTGCTCGCCGTCACGTCGAAAACACGCTCGAAGGTTTTTCCGGACGTGCCGACGCTCGCGGAGCAGGGCTTTCCTCAGATCGACCTTGCGCAGTGGTTCGGCGTCGTCGCGCCGGCGGGGGTACCGAACGAGACCGTCACCCGCGTCTCGGCCGCGTTCAACAAAGCGCTCTCGGATCCGAAGATCGCGCAGCGGCTGTTCGATGCAGGGCTCGAGGTCGTCGGCGGCTCACCCTCGGACATGACGAAGCGAATGGCGGCCGAGACGGTGATCTGGTCGAAGGCGGCGAAGGAAGCGGGGCTTGCCGAGAAGTAACTGCCAGGTGGCCACATGAAACCGAACATCGTTCTCGTGCTCGCCGACAATCTCGGCTGGGGTGAGCTCGGCTGCTACGGCGGCGGCGCCTTGCGCGGCGCGCCCACGCCGCGCATCGATGCCTTTGCTGCGGAAGGCCTGCGCCTTACGAACTTCAACGTCGAAAGCGACTGCGTCCCAACGCGCTCGGCCCTGATGACAGGACGCCATCCGATCCGAACCGGCGCGCTGCAGTCCGTTCCTGCGGGGCTTCCACAGGGGATCATCCCGTGGGAGATCACGCTCGCGCAGATTATTCGCGATCAGGGTTACGCGACCGCCATCTACGGTAAGTGGCACCTGGGAGATCGCCCGGGACGCTACCCCACCGACCGCGGGTTCGACGAGTGGTACGGCATCCCGCGCACCACGAACGAGAGCATGTTCACCAGCACGCCCGGCTTCGATGCTTCAGTGGTGCCGATGCCGTACGTGATGGAAGCGCGCACAGGCGAAGCAGCGACCGAGGCCGTGGTCTACGACCTCGAGATGCGCAGGCGCATCGATTCCGATCTGGTCGAGCGCACGCGTGATTTCATGCGCAGGCAAACCACGGCCGGGAAACCGTTCTTCGCGTACGTGCCGCTCACCCAGCTGCACTATCCGACGATTCCGCACCGTGAGTTCGCGGGTCGCACCGGGGTCGGCGATTTCGCCGATTCGATGGTCGAGATGGACCATCGCGTCGGGCAGGTCGTGGATGAAGTGAGCGCGCTCGGAATTGCTGAAAACACCGTGTTCATATTCGCGAGCGACAACGGGCCGGAGTTCCGGCGACCGTGGCGCGGCACCGCGGGGCCGTGGCGCGGCACGTATCACACCTCCATGGAAGGATCGCTGCGCGTGCCGTTTATCGTCCGCTGGCCTGACCGCATTCCGGCCGGCGCGGTTTCGAACGAGATCGTGCACGTGACCGATCTCTTCGCGACCCTTGCGGGCATCGCTGGCGCGCGCATCCCTGAAGACCGCCCGATCGACGGTGTCGATCAGCTGGCGTTCTTCATGCAGCCCTCGGGCAAGTCGCGCCGCGAAGGCTTCGTGTTCTATATCAAAGATGAGCTGCGGGCCGTGAAATGGCGAAACTGGAAAATGCACGTCGTCTGGGAACCGGAGCCGAACATCGGCCCCAATCATCTCGAGACGCCCTGGATTTTCAACGTGGTCAGCGATCCGAAAGAAGAGACCGACGTCGGCAACGACAATAGCTGGGTGCGCACGCCGATCCGCCGTCTTCTTCACGAGTTCCAGCAGAGCCTCCGGAACTTTCCACCGGTGCCGCCGGGCGCGCCGGACGACTACAGACCTTCAGCGCGAGCAAGCCAATGACCGTCCATTTCCCTCGCGTCAGTTGATCTGCAGGTTCACCGCGCGCACGACGCCCCGCCACTTCGCGAACTCGGCCTCGATGTATTCGCCGAATGCTTTCGGATTCGTGCTCACGACGTACGTGCCAACCTTTTCGAAGGCCTCGTGAGTCTCCTTCGACTGCAGGAGCCTGGAGATGTCGCGGTGCAGGCGTTCGATGGCCGCCGGCGGCGTACCGCGTGGCGCCAGGAGCCCGCTCCACAGCGATGCATCGTAGCCCGGCACCGTCTCGGCGATCGCGGGAATGTCCGGCAGCTCGCGTGAGCGTTTCGCGCTCGTGACGGCGATGATGCGCATTTGTCCGGCTTTGTGCTGGTTGATGACGCTCGCGATGCCGAGGCAGCCGAGCTTCACCTGCCCCCCCAGCAGATCGGCGCGGAGGAGTCCGCTGTCCTTGTAGGGCACGTGGACCATGTCGATTTTCGCCATGTGGGCGAAGAGCGCCGCGAACATGTGCTGCGCGCCGCCGTTGCCTGAGGACGCATAGTTGATGACGCCCGGCTGCTTCTGCGCGGCCGAGATGAGCTCTTTGATCGTGCTAACGCCGAGCGACGGATGTGCAGTGATCGCGTAGGGCTGGCCGCCGATCTGCATGATCGGTGCGAAGTCCTTCAACGTGTCGTACGGCAGTTTCCTGTGGAGATGCGGAAAGATCACATGCGGCGTCGCCGTGCCGAGCAGCGTGTAGCCGTCGGGCGCCGCCTTGGCCGCGATTTCGGTTCCGATCAGTCCGCCGGCGCCGGTGCGGTTATCGACCACGACCTGTTGCCCGAGCACGTCCGTCAGCCGCGTGGCCACGATGCGCACCACCACGTCATTGGCGCCGCCTGCGCCGAACGGCACGATGATGCGGACCGGGCGTTGCGGATACGTCTGCGCAACCGCGGCACCGGCGGCCAACAGCAGAACGCCCACGATCCACGGGCGTATGATTTTTCCTCGCATGACTCCTCCTCGCTTTTTAAGCACGATACGATTCTGAGATCTTGCCCTGTTATGCTCGCACGACTTTATGTCCTAAGGGAGCTCGAATGGAACGCAAGAAGGCCAGTGATTTTCATCCGGAGGTTCTGAGACTGTTCGACGGCTACGTGCACGGCGCGCTCAGCCGGCGCGATTTCCTCGATCGCGCGGCCAGGTTCGCCGTGGGCAGCTTCACCGCCGCCGCCATGCTCGAAGCGCTGAGGCCCAACTTCGCGTGGGCGCAGCAGGTCCCGAAAGACGACCCGCGCATACGCACCGAGACGGCCACCTACCCCACGACACAGGGCTCGGGCACCGTGCGAGGGTACCTGGTGAAGCCCGCCAAAGGTCCCGCCAAGCTTCCCGCCGTCGTCGTCATTCACGAGAACCGCGGGTTGAATCCGTACATCGAGGACGTCACGCGCCGGCTGGGCGTGCTCGGCTTCCTCGCGTTCGCGCCGGACTCGCTCTCGCCGTTCGGCGGGTATCCCGGCGACGAGGACAAGGCGCGCGAGCTGTTCGCGAAGCAGGACCGCGCGAAGATGATCGAGGACCTGCTCAACGCTGTGCCGTATCTCAAGACGCGGTCGGACACTTCGGGGAAAATCGGCGCCGTCGGGTTCTGCTTCGGCGGCGGCGTGGTCAATACGATGGCCGTGCGCTTTCCCGACCTTGCCGGCTCAGTGCCGTACTATGGCGCGCAGCCTCGCGCGGAGGACGTCGCGAAAATCAAGGCGCCGCTCCTCGTCCATTACGCGAGCGAGGACCCGAACATCAACAAGGGCATTGCGGGTTTCGAAGAGGCGCTGAAGGCGAACAAGGTCAGTTACGAGATGCATACCTACCCGAACACCCAGCACGGCTTTCACAACGACACCACGCCGCGCTACGACGAGGCCGCCGCAAAGCTCTCGTG
>DASRIK010000349.1:0-4792 GCA_035650035.1 Burkholderiales bacterium
TGTGGATAGGCGCGTTCGCCAAACGCGATCCGGCGCAACATCGCGCCAACGCGCTCGAGCTCTGGAAGTGGTTCGCGGAAGGAAAGATCAAGCCGCATGTCTCGGCGACGTTTCCGCTCGAAAGAGCCGCCGATGCGCTCAACGCGCTGGCTGGACGCAAAGTGGCGGGCAAGGTGGTGTTGACGACATGAAAACGATCCTCATGACCGGCGCCGCCGGCCGCATCGGCACGTTCCTGCGGCGCGAGCTCGCCGGCCAGTATGAGCTCCGGCTGTCCGACATCGTCCCGGTCCGGTATTTATGTCCCGGCGAAACGTTCGTGCGGGCGGACATCGCCAATCTTGCCGAAATGATGGAGCTCACCAAAGGCGTCGACGCTGTCGTGCACTTCGGCGGCCAGTCAGGCGAGCACGATTGGGACCAAATTCTGTCAGCGAACATCGTCGGTTTCTACAACACGCTCGAAGCCGCGCGCGTGAACGGGGTCAAGCGATTTCTCGTCGCAACGTCCAATCATGCGGTCGGGTTCTACCGCTGCGATCAGACCATCGACCACACCGTGTACCCGAAACCGGACAGTCGTTATGGCGTGTCGAAGGTTTTCAACGAGGCGCTCGCAAGCCTGTACGCCGATCGCTACGGCATGGAGATGTTCTGCATGCGCATCGGCAATGTAAATGAGGTGCCGATCGATCGCCGCCGGCTCGCGATCTGGATCAGCGCGCGCGACATGGCTCAGCTCGTCACGATCGGCATCGAGCACCCGGATATCCGCTTCGAGATCGTCTATGGCATTTCGAACAACGCCCGAGCCTGGTTCGATAACTCGAATGCGATCCGCCTCGGCTATCGGCCGCAGGACCGGAGCGAAGGGTACGCCAAGGAAATTCTGAAGCGGGAAGGTCCTCCAGGAACATCACCGGCGGACATCTACCAGGGCGGCGGCCATTGCATGTCCGAAGGCGACACCCGCAGCCGTCTCGCCTCCGCGCCCGATAAGTAGACGCGTTACGATACGTCCCGTCAGCCACAAGCCCGAACAGAAAGACGCTACTCCGATGAGTTCCGCATCGTTCGACTTCGCACCTCTATTCCCCGCGGGATTGCCGCCCCCCGCGGTGCGCTGGACCGGCCGCGTCAAATTCGACTTCACCGGCGGCAACAACGATTCGGACAGGCTGCCCCTCGATGGGCTCATTGCAGCCGCCGAGTCGGTGTTGCGACGCGAAGGGCGCACGCTCTCGACGTACGGCCTCGACAGCGGACCACAAGGCTATCGACCGCTCCGCGACTTTCTTGCGGGCAAGCTCAAGGCCGACGCCGGCATTGCGTGCACGGCGGACGACATCCTCATCACGTCGGGGTCGCTCCAGGCACTCGACCTCATCAACGCCACGCTGCTTGCCCGCGGCGATACCGTGATCATCGAGGAAGACTGCTATCAGGGCTCGATCAATCGGCTCACCCGGTTGGGCGTCATGCCCGTCGGCATTCCGCTCGACAAGAACGGGATGCGCATGGACGCGCTGTCGAACGCGCTCGAGGACCTCGAACGCAAAGGCATCCGCCCGAAGTACATCTACACCATTCCGACCGTGCAAAACCCCACGGCCACGATCCTGCCGATCGAGCGGCGTCAGGAAATGCTGCGCCTTGCCGCGGCGTACGGTGTGCCGATCTGGGAAGACGACTGCTACGCCGATCTCGTCTGGTCGGGAGAGCGGCCGCCGGCAATCTATTCGATGAGCGATCGCGGCGGCGTCATCTACATCGGCTCGTTTTCGAAGTCGATCGCTCCGGCGCTACGCGTCGGCTACATCGTCGCGCCGTGGGAAGTCATGTCGCGCACGCTTGCGCTCAAGACCGACGGCGGCTCCGGGGCGCTCGAACAGATGGTGCTCGCCGAGTACTGCACGAGAACCTTCACGAAACACGTTCCGGAGCTTCGGCGCGGCTTGCGCGCGAAGCTCGAGACGCTCATGGAATCGCTGCGTGAGCATTTCGGGACGGCCGCGGAGTTCGATGACCCCAAGGGCGGCATCTTCCTGTGGGTCAAGCTTCCGGACAGCGTCGACACGATGAAGCTGTACGAACCTGCACTTGCGGCAGGCGTGGCGATCAATCCTGGACCACAGTGGTCCGTCAACAAGGAGCGCAGCCGCAGCCGCTTGCGCCTCTGTTTCGCAAGCCCGTCGCACGAAGAAATCCACCAGGGCGTGGCAGCGTTAGCCGAAGTCTGCCGTCGGGAGTTCGGCGTGCGCACGTAGCACGAGACGCACTCGCGCGCTAAAGTCGACGAAGCGGCGTACGAATGGAGGAGCGACGATGAAACTTCTGACCGCTGCTTTCCGGATAGTCACGACGGGCGCGCTCTTCCTGCTGGCGGGTACGGCCGGCGCACAGCAGGCGTATCCGAGCAAGCCGATCCGCATCATCGTGCCCTTCCCGCCTGGGGCCAGCAACGACACGCTCGCACGCCTCGTCGGCAAGAAACTGAGCGATACGCTCGGCGTGCAAACGATCGTCGATAACCGCCCCGGCGCAAGCACCATCATCGGCGCTTCGGCGTTGCTCAAGTCTCCGCCTGATGGCTATACGCTCATGGTCACCTCGGGCACACATCTCATCACGCCGATGCTGATGCCCGCGCCGTACGATGCGGTGAAGGACTTCACCGCCGTCACGACCATCGACCACAGCAACTACCTCCTCGTCGTCCATCCGGCGCTGCCGGCGAACAACCTCAAGGAATTCATCGCATTGGCAAAAGCGAGGCCGGGCCAACTCAACTACGCGTCGTCCTCGAATGGCAGCGGCAATCATCTGGCAGCGGAACTCCTGGCTCTGCGGACCGGCATCAAGATGCAGCACGTGCCTTATAAAGGCGGCGGGCCCGCCGTCACCGATCTCATGGCCGGGCAGGTCCAGGTGTTCTTCAACAGTCCCAGCAGCACGGTTCCGTATGTAAAACGCGGCAGGCTGAAGCCGCTCGCCGTGACAGGAGAGAGCCGCATGCCGGCGCTGCCGCATGTGCCGACGTTTACGGAATCCGGCCTCGCGAACTTCGACGTGAAATCGTGGCATGGAATACTCGCGCCGCCCGGGACGCCAAAAGCCATCGTGGATACGCTCGCTGCGGAGGTCGCGAAGATTCTCGGGATGCCCGATACGATCGAAAAGCTCGCGAGTTTTGGTCTCGCGCCTTTCGTCTCCACGCCCGAGCAGTTCGCCGCGCTGATGAAATCCGAAAACGTGAGGTACGCGGACGTGATCAAGGCCGCGAACATCAAGGCCGATTAGCGATGGGATGAAGCGCAACACGGCACGTTGCGTTGCCGTTTCTCTCGTCCTGTTCACGGCGGGTACGGACGCTTTCGCCCAGGCGAGTTATCCCAGCCAGCCCATACGGTTCATCGTGACCACTGCGCCGGGCGGCGGTCTCGACAGTTTTTCCCGCCTGCTCGCAAGAGAGCTTACCGCACGCGCAGGACAACAGGTGATCGTGGAGAATCGACCCGGCGCGGGCACGACGATCGGAACCGCCGCGGTCGCGCGAGCCAAGCCTGACGGCCATACCGTGCTCCTGAATACGTCGGCGTTCGCGATCAGTCCTGCGATCTATCAGAAGCTTCCGTACGACGCGCTGCGCGATTTCGCGCCGATCACGTTGGCTGCGTCGAGCCCCAATCTGATGGTCGTGCATCCATCGGTGCCCGTGACTACCGTCAAGGACGTGATCGCGCTCGCGAAGGCGCGCGCGAATCGCGGCGACCCGATCCTTTACGCTTCGGGCGGAAACGGGACGAACGGCCACATGGCCGCGGCGCTATTCGTGAGCATGGCCCAGGTCCGCATGACGCATGTGCCTTACAAATCGGGGTCATTGGCCGTGATCGATTTGATCGCCGGCCAGGTGCCGCTGATGATCGACACGCTCTCGAGCGTGATGCCGCACGTAACCTCTGCCAGGCTCCGGGCGATCGGGGTATCGAGCCCACGTCGCGCCGCCGCGGTTCCCGCTGTTCCGACCATCGCCGAAGCCGGCGTGCCGGGCTACGAATCCGCGCAGTGGTATGGCTTGTGGGTACCGGCGGGCGCGCCTCAGGACATCGTCGCATGGCTGCATCGCGAAACCACGGCCATACTTCGTAGCGCTGGCGTGACGGACCGGCTGGGTGCGGAAGGACTCGAGGTCATCGCGAGCTCGCCCGACGAGTTTGCTGCTTCGATCAAGTCCGAGATCGCGAAGTGGACGAGAGTCGTAAAGACGCTCGGAATAAGCTCGATGTAGGTTTCGCGCTACCGCTTCGTGAGCGCCATGTTCGCGAGCAGCGCCTTCATCTCCGGGTGCCCCTTTGGGAGCCGACCCCTCGAACAGGGCGCCAGACACTTCGGTCTACGCGCCTCCGCGCTTCTCTAGTAGCATGTCCCATACCACCAAAAGGAGGCACATGAAAGTCTACGAACGGATGGCGGAAGCTTTCAAGGCGGAAGGCACGACGCACGTCTTCGGCATGATGGGCGACGGCAACATGTACTGGATGAACGCGCTGATCGACCGCGGTGTGAACTGCGTCGAAGTGCGGCATGAAGGCGTCGGCATGGGAATGGCCGACGGCTGGGCGCGCCATAGTCAAACGCCCGGCGTCGCGACGGCGACGTGCGGCCCCGGCGTGACGCAGCTTGCGACGGCGCTGGTCGTAGCGGCCCGGGCTGAATCGCCTGTCGTGGCATTCGTCGGCGAGCGTCCCGCGAAAGACCCGGATTACCACCAGCGGTTGAACCAGTCACG